>DVOV01000097.1 GCA_018713375.1 Candidatus Scatomorpha stercorigallinarum
GCGGCCATTCCTATGCTTGGTGATTTTCTGCCACTGACTTGACAGGCTTTTCTAAGGTGTCCCATTTTGCTTAAGCAAAATGGGACTTGATACGCCGCCCGCGCTTACGGGCGCGGGCGTGCGAGATGGGCGGAGCGGGCGGAGCCCGCCCACGGGCGTGATTGCGTGGTTTGGGACGGAGTGCTTGTCGGAAGGTTATTTTGGGGGCTCCGCCCCCTTGCCCCCTGGGCTTCTGCGCGGCAGTGCCGCGAGCGAAGCGAAGCAACGCACGGCCGGCCAAGCTGCGCTTGGATGCAAAGAAGCGCGCCTCACCAACGGATAGCCTCCGTTAGTGAGGCGCGCAGCGCATCTGCCTCCTTACCGCAGCCTGGGCGTTTTTCTTTGGGGCGCCACTCCCGTTTCTTTGGGCAAGACCAAAGAAATGGGGTGGCACGTGGGTCGCAGGGACGGCAAGTCCCTGCGGCCCCTTCCAGCGGCAAGGGCTGGCTTTTTTCGTACCGGTGTGATATGCTCATCCGCGAATGGAGGGACTTGTATGGAGATCATCGACCCGGCCGGGCGGCCGGAGCTGGCGCCGCGCGCGGCGGAGTGGTTTGCGTCCAAGTGGGGCATACCGGCGGAGGAATACCTCGCGAGCATGGAGCAGAGCGCCCGTGGCGGCGCATTTCCGCGCTGGTATCTGGCGCTGGACGGGGAGCGCATCGCCGGCGGCTGCGGCGTCATCGAAAACGACTTCCACGACCGCCGCGACCTGGCCCCCAACCTCTGCGCGCTGTTCGTGGAGCCGGAGCGGCGCGGCCGCGGCCTGGCGGGCGAGCTGCTGGCCTTTGCCTGCCGCGATATGGCCGCGCGCGGCGTGGGCACGCTCTATCTCATCACGGAGCACGACTCCTTTTATGAGCGCTACGGCTGGCAGTACCTCTGCACTGCGCAGCCGGACGACGGCGGCGCGCCGCTGCGGCTCTACCGCCGCGCGACGTCCATATGAAACGCGCCCGGATGCCCGCAGCGTCCGGGCGCGCGGCTTATTTTTGTCCCGAAGCGGCGGAAAATACGCCAAAAGGCTATACATTTCCGCCCGGTTTTGGTATAATCAGGGGTGCAAAAAAACTGTTACCAGGGGGTGACACCATGGCTGACATATACGTCACCGGGCACCGCAACCCGGACACCGACTCCATCGTCGCCGCCATTGCCTACGCCAACCTGCAAAACGCCATCGGCGAGCGCCGCTACAAGGCCGTGCGGCTGGGCAGCGTGAACGACGAGACGGCGCGGCTGCTCGCGCGCTTCGACACCGACGCCCCGCCGCTGGTGAAAAACCTGCGCACGCAGGTGCAGGACCTCGACTATGACCACACGCCGGCGCTCGACCGCTCGGTGCCGCTGGACCTGGCCTGGCGCACGATGCGCGACGGCAAGGTGAGCGCCGTGCCCATCGTGGACGACAGCGGCGCGCTCTGCGGCATGCTCTCCGCGGGGGATATCGCCTCCTACGACATGCAGACCATCACCCAGAACCGCATCGACGACCTGCCGCTCTTCAACCTGCTGAGCGTGCTGGAGGGCACACTGGTGAACGAGCTCAACTGCACGGTGAGCGAGGTATCCGGCGAGCTCTACATCGCCCTGCCGCAGAATTACGAGGACACGGCCCTCACCAACCCGGACTGCATCCTCATCTGCGGCGACCAGCCGGACATCATCGAGCGCGCCATCGCGAGCGGCGTGCGCTGCATCATCATCTGCCGCGCCACCATCCGCCCGGAGTGGGCGCAGGCCGGCGGGGACATCTGCGTCATCTCCACCCCGCTCTCCGCGCGGCGCGTGTCGCGCATCATCTATCAGGCGCTGCCCGTGGAGCGCATCATCGAGCAGGGGCGGGAGATCGTCGCCTTCCGCCTGACGGACTACCTGGACGACGTGCGCGAGATCATGCTCAAGAGCCGCTTCCGCAGCTATCCCGTGCTGGACAGCGGCGGGCATGTGGTGGGCACCATCGGCCGCTTCCACCTCCTGCGCCCGCGGCGCAAGCAGGTCGTGCTCGTGGACCACAACGAGTCGGCCCAGTCCGTGCCCGCCCTGGACCAGGTGGAGATACTGGAGATCATCGACCACCACCGCCTGGCCGACATCCAGACCACGCAGCCCATCCGCGTGCGCAACGAGCCCGTGGGCAGCACCAACACCATCCTCACCGCCATGTACCAGGAGCGGGGCATCGTCCCGCCGCCGAAGATAGCCGGACTGATGGCCGGCGCCATACTCTCCGACACGGTGATGTTCAAGTCCCCCACCTGCACCAAGCGCGACGTGGCCATGGCCGAGCGTCTGGCGCGCATCGCCGGCGTCTCGCTCAAGGACATCGGCCACGAGCTCTACGCCGCCGGCAGCACGGACGGCAAGAGCGCCGAGGAGCTCTTCCGCGCCGATTACAAGCAGTTTCACATCGCCGAACAGAACATCGGCGTCAGCCAGATCACCTGCGTGGACGCCGACCACCTCCTCCGCCGCCGCGGCGAGTTCCTCGCTTTGATGACTAAGCTGAAGGAAAAGCAGGAGTTCGACATGGTCATCCTGATGATAACCGACGTCCTTCAGGAGGGCTCGCACATCTTCTATGTCGGCAGCGACGACATCGTGCGCCAGGCCTTCAACAAGGAGCCGCGCGACAACTACCTCTTCCTCGAGGGCGTCATGAGCCGCAAAAAGCAGATCATCCCCATGCTCACCGCCCTCTGGGGCTAGCGGCCAACGGCCGCGGGTACTTGCCTGCGGCCTGCTCTACGGCAGGTTTGCGGAAACTTATAACAGAAAAGCCGGAGAGCTCTCGCTCTCCGGCTTTTGTTCTACGCGGCCTGCGTTGCTCCTGTACTCAAGGAGGCCGATCAGACATCCTTGCCGGGGATGTCGCTGGTGAGGTAGTTCAGCAGCGCGACCAGGCCCCAGATAGCCAGGATGACTATGAAGATGCCAATCATCCCCTTGAGCATGATGCCCAGGCAGGAAAGTATCAGTGCCGTATCCATATCCGCCACCTCCTCACAGCAGCTGCTCGACGAGCGTGATGATGAGCCCGCCGGCGATGACCGAGGCTATCTGTCCGCTGACGTTGGCGCCCGCGGCGTGCATGAGCAGGAAGTTGTTGGGGTCCTCCTCCCGGCCCAGCTTGTGCACCATGCGGGAGGCCATGGGGAAGGCGGAGATGCCCGCGGCGCCGATCATCGGGTTGATCTTTTTCTTGGAGAACAGGTTGAGGAACTTGGCGAAGAACACGCCGCCCACCGTGTCGAACACAAAGCCCACCAGGCCCAGGGCCAGTATCAGCAGGGTGTTCCAGGTGACGAACAGCTCCGCCTTCATGCGGAAGGCCACGGAGAGGCCCAGCAGCAGCGTGATGAGGTTGGCCAGCTCGTGCTGGGCGCTCTGGCTGAGGCTGTCCAGCACGCCGCATTCGCGTATCAGGTTGCCGAACATCAAAAAACCGATGAGCTCCGCGCTCTTGGGGGCCACGGTGCCGGCGATGATGGTGACGAACACGGGGAAGAGGATGCGCGTGGTCTTGCTCACGTTGCTGGGCGAGTACTCCATGCGTATCATGCGCTCTTTTTTTGTCGTCACCGCCTTGATGATGGGCGGCTGGATGATAGGCACCAGGGCCATGTAGGAGTAGGCGGCCACCATGATGGCGCCCTGATAGGTGCTCTGGAAGTAGTTGGCAACGTAGATGCTGGTGGGGCCGTCCGCCGCGGCGATGATGGCCGCGCAGGCGGCGTCGGTGAGCCCGAAGCCCAGCACCACGGCCACGACCAGCGTGAAGAAGATGCCGGACTGCGCCGCCGCGCCGAAGAGGAACATCTTAGGGTTGCTCAACAGCGGGCCGAAGTCTATCATCGCGCCGATGCCGATGAACAGCAGCAGCGGGAAGAGCTCGCTGGCGATGCCGGCGTTGAACAGCGTCTCGATGGCCTCGGTATTGACGAACGGCAGGTTCACCAGCACCGCGCCGAAGCCCATGGGCAGCAGCAGCGAGGGCTCCATCTCCTTCTTGATGGCCAGGTACACCAGCACCATGCCGATGACGATCATCAAGATCTGCTGCCATGTGAAGTTCATGACGTTGGAAAACAGGTCGAGGAATAGCTCCATGTTCAGATACCTCCCGGACGCGAGGCCCCGCTCAGCCGATGACGGCCAGCGGCGTGCCGCTCTCGACGGGGGTGCCCGCGCTCACTAAGAGCTGCTTTACCGTGCAGTCGCGCGGGGCGAGGATCTCGTTTTCCATCTTCATGGCCTCGATGACCAGCATCACCTGGCCGGCCTTCACGGCCTGGCCGGCGGAAACGGCCACGCTCAGCACCTTGCCGGGCAGGGGGGAATCCACGGTCTCGCCGCCGGCGGGGGCGACGGGCGCGGGGGC
>DVOV01000098.1 GCA_018713375.1 Candidatus Scatomorpha stercorigallinarum
TTCTCGGGCACGAACTCGCTTTTGAGCTCGGATTTTTCCTTCATACCGAAGGATTTCACGCTAGCCAACTACGTAGAGGTTTTCACCGGCGAGGATATCATGACCTGGTTTGGCAACAGCATACTGCTGGCCGCGGCCACGGTGTCCATCTCGCTCGCGGTCAGCGTGCCGGCGGCCTACTGCTTTTCGCGCCGGCGCTTCCCGGGGCGGCGGCTGGTGCTGCGCTGGCTGGTGCTGCTGAACTCCTTCCCCGCCATACTCAGCATGTTCGCCGTTTACCGGCTTTTGCAGCCGCTGGGGCTGGTGAACCACCGCCTGGGGCTCATCATCGTCTACACCGGCACCATGGCCGTGTTCTCGCTCTGGAACATGAAGGGCTATTTTGACACCATCCCCCTCGACATCGAGGAGGCCGCGCGCATCGACGGCGCCACCGACATCCAGGTGGTGACGCGCATCGTCATGCCTCTCGCCAAGCCGAGCGTGGTGGTGACGGCGCTGATGGTGCTCATCTACGTCTGGAACGAATACATTTACGCCACGACCTTCATGACCGGCGAGGCGAACTACACCCTCGCCGCCGGGCTCTACGCCCTGCAGGCCACCGAGATGAGCGGCAGCTGGCCGGTGTTCGCCGCGGCGAGCATCGTCGTCTCCCTGCCCGTGCTGATAATCTTCTTCCTCTGCCAGAAGCACATGACTTCCGGCCTCACGGCAGGGGGTGTCAAGGGATGAACCGCGCCGCCATATACCACCGGCCAATGAGCGAATACTGCCACGGCCTCGACGAGGGCCACATCGTCTACCGCCTGCGCTGCGCGAAGGGCGACCTCGAGCGCGTGACGCTCTCCTACGGCGATACCGCCTGCCGCGTAACGCCGATCATCTTCACCACGCTGGAGATGGAAAAAGCCGCCTCGGACGAATTCCACGACTACTGGGAGGTGACGGCGGAGAGCAAATACAGCCGCGTCTACTACTACTTCACGCTCTACGCGCAGGACGGCGAGTGGACGCACTACTACGGCGGCGAGCTCACCCAAACGCTGGTGGACGAGCGCTCGGAGTACTTCAAGCTGCCCTATAACCACCGGGCGGACATCGCCCGCGTCCCGGACTGGGCGCGCGACGCGCTGGTGTACAACATCTTCCCCGACAGCTTCGCCTCGGCGGATGGCTTCGTCCCCGGCACGGGCGCGGAGCTCGAGTACAACGGAGAGCGCTCGCGCTCGCGCCTCGGCGGCACGCTGGACGGCGTGGCGGCGAACGCGAGGTACATAAAAGCGCTGGGCTTCAACTGCGTGTACCTGAACCCCGTCTTTGCCGCCGGCGAGTACCACAAGTATGACACGCTCGACTATATGCACGCCGACCCCTGCTTCGGCGGGGACGCGGCCTTCAAGCGCATGGTGGAAACGCTGCACCGCGAGGGCCTGCGCGTCATCATCGACGGCGTGTTCAACCACTGCGGCTGGCGCTTCTGGGCCTTTGAGGACGTCGTGCGCAACCAGGAAAAGTCGAAATACTGCAGCTGGTTCTACGGCCTCGAGTTCCCCGTGGAGCGCCCGGCCGGCCCTGAAGCCTACCCCACATACGCGACCTACGCCTACGAGCGGATGATGCCGAAGCTGAACACGGCCGACCCCGGGCTGCGCGAATACCTCTGCAACGTGGGCCGCTACTGGATAGAGGAGTTCGGCGTGGACGGCTGGCGGCTGGACGTGGCGAGCGAGGTGGACGACGGCTTCTGGCGGGCTTTCCGCGCCGCCTGCAAGGCCGCGAAGCCGGACGCCCTGCTGATAGGCGAAGTCTGGGAGACCGCGCCCCACTGGCTCGCGGGCGACATGTTCGACTCCACCATGAACTACGACTTCCGCCGCCACTGCCTGCGCTTTTTCGCCCGCGGCGAACTCGACGCCGCCGGCTTTGCCGCGCGCTGCGGCGATATGCTCATGCGCTACAAAAAGCAGATGTCCGGCGTGCAGCTCAACCTGCTCGACAGCCACGACGTGCCGCGCTTCCTCACGCTCTGCGGCGGTGACAGGCGGCGCTATAAGCTCGCGTTGCTCTTCATGTTCAGCTTTGTCGGGATGCCGATGCTCTTCTATGGCGACGAGCTGGGCATGGAGGGCCTTGAGGAGCTCGACTACCGCGCGCCCATGCCCTGGGGCTGCGGGGACCGCGAGCTGTGCGGCTTCATCTGCCGCCTGGCCGCGCTGCGCCGCGGGCACGCCGCGCTGCGCCGCGGGGACTTCCGCGTAAAGCGCGCCTGCGGCGGCCTCCTGGTCTACGAGCGCCGGCTGGGCGCGGAGCGAGTGACCGTCGCCCTCAACGCCTCGGACAGGGCGGAGCCGCTGCCCGGCGCCGCTGGCCCGCCGCTGTGGGCGGAGGGCCTCGGCGATAGCGCCCTGGCCCCCTGGGGTTTTGCCGTCTGGGGATAAAAGTTATACCATCCCGCGCGCCGGGATGGTATAATCGTTTCAGGTGATAAACATGCCGATAACGATAAAGGATGTGGCGCGCGAGGCGGGCGTATCCGTCTCCACGGTGTCCAAGGTCATAAACGGCCATTACAGCATATCCGAGGCCACGGCGGCGCACGTCCGCGAGACGATGCGCGCGCTCGGCTATTACCCCAACGCCAGCGCCCAGAGCTTCGCCCGCGGCGCAACGCGGCGCGTCGTCCTGCTCACCGACCTCTACCGCAACATCGCCTTTGAGAACCCGCACATGTTCGAGATCATCGCCGGCGCGGAGGAGACGCTGCGCCGCCGCGGCTACACGCTCGAGCTGCGCGGCACGGACAAGACCGACGCCGGCGAGGCCGCGCGGGACGTCATCGCCCGCCGCGGCGCGGACGCCATCATGGCGCATGTCTCCGTCATGTCCCACGAGCTCGCCGCGCTGCTGACGGAAAAGCGCTTCCCACACATGATCCTCGGCGTCCCCGGCTTCGCCAGCCAGGTCTGCTGGGTGGATATCAACCACGTCTACGCCGGCGTGCTGGCCGCCGAACACCTGCACCGGCGCGGCTGCCGCCGCGTGGCCTTCATCGGCGGGCGCGACTACGACCTGAGCTCCACCTGCCGGCTCGAGGGCGTGCGCCGCGCGCTTGACGACATGGGCTGCGCCCTGAGCGAGAACCGCATCTGGCTGGGCGACTCCACCCTTGCCGACGGCGCGCGCATGACGCGCCGCCTGCTCGCGCAGAGCCCCGCGCCGGACGCCATCGTCTGCGCCAACAACTACCTCGCGCTTGGCTGTGTGACCGCCGTGCGGGAGGCCGGGCTGCACATACCCGCAGATATCGCCGTCATGACCTTTGACGACTACCCCTTCTCCCAGCAGACGGTGCCGCCGCTGACCACCGTCAACATCGACGTCCGCGACATGGGCGCCCAGGCCGCCGAGCTGCTCCTGAGCGTCCTGCGCCACCCCAACAAGCAGGTGCAGACGTATATCACAACGTTCAACCTGATCGAGCGCGAATCGACGGCGCGGTAGGATAAGATACAGCCTCGCACAAAAAAACAGCCCCGGCTCATGCGAGCCGGGGCTGTTGCCGCGTCTGTTTGCTTACTTTACGTTCTCCACGAAGCGCATCAGCATCGCCGCCGCTTCGGCGCGGGTGGCGGTACCCTGCGGGGCGAGGATGCCGTCGCCGCGGCCGGACATCACGCCCGCGCCCACGGCCCACTGCAGGGCCGGCAGGGCGTATTCGCTTATCTGGCCGTAGTCGAGGAAGCCCGTCAGGTCCGCGGAGGCGCTGACGTCATAGCCCTTGCTCTGGGCGTAGCGCCAGAGTATGGCCGCGAACTGCTCGCGGGTGATGGGGTCGTCCGGCGCGAATTCCGTGGCGCTCACGCCGGTGACGATGCCCTCGCCGGCCGCCCAGCGGACGGCCCCGGCGCACCACTGCTGCTCCGCCACGTCGGTGAAGGGCATGTCGTAGTCCGACTCCGGTTCGCCCTCAAGGCGGTGCAGTATGGTGACTATCATGCCGCGCGTCACGGTGCCGTTGGGCTCAAAGAGCGTCTCCGAAACGCCGTTCATCAGGCCGTTTTCATAGACGTACCCGACGTTCTCATAGAACCAGTCGCCCTCGTGCACGTCGATGAAGGGCAGGCCCTCGTCCTCCGGCTCCTCGGTCTCATCGGGCCCCGTGGAGCCGCCGGGGAACACCGGCCAGACGGGCACATCCGGCTCGTCGGGCGTGGAGGGCGGCGTGACGGTGACGGTCACGCTGGCGGATTTGCTGCTGTCGCCGCTTGCGGTGGCCATGACGGTGAGGCTCGTCGCCGTCTCGTCGGCGGCAACGGTCAGAAGGCCGTCTGCCGATATGGAAGTGCCTGCGCTGACGCCGCCGCTCACCGACCAGGTGACTTCCTGGCTGAAACCGCCCGTGCCGCTCACGGTCGCGCTGAACTGCACAGTTTGGCCCGCCTCGACCGTGGCATCGGCCGGGCTGATACTCACACCGGTGACAGATTCGGGTGGCGTGACGGTGACGGTCACGCTGGCGGATTTGCTGCTGTCGCCGCTTGCGGTGGCCGTGACGGTGAGGCTCGTCGCCGTCTCGTCGGCGGCAACGGTCAGGAGGCCGTTTGCCGATATGGAAGTGCCTGCGCTGACGCCTCCGCTCACCGACCAGGTGACTTCCTGGCTGAACTCGCCCGTGCCGCTCACAGTGGCAGTGAACTGCTGCATTTGTCCCGCTTCGACTGTCGCGGCAGGTGGGCTGACGGTCACACTGGTGATAGCCGTAGGAATGTCTGTGGTATAGCTGTGAAAGTATTCGCAGCCGTCGAGACTGCTTTGAATGTCCTCGCTTTCCATGTTGTACGTGCCTATTTCAAGAGCTGTCTCCTTACTCTCTCCCGCTTTGACAGTGATATTCTTGCCCTCCTGCGGCTCAATGATTACAGGTTCGTCGCCAGTGTATATTGCTTGCCCTGCGGCATCTACTGCTGAAAGGATCTCCACTTCTCCGCCTTTTATGGTTACTCCTGTACCTACAGCATTGATTCCACTCCTCTTGGCATTTATTTTTAGCGTACCGCTTTCGACGTTTACAAAATATGCCTGAATACCCTGAAATTCCGTTACAATAGTGAGCGCGCCATCTCCGGAGATGGTAATTCCCATTGGCGCCGGCATTATATTTATGCCTGTGGGTCCGCTCGCAGTAATGGCGTTTTCGCCTTCCATTACAAGATTGATGGAGTTTTCCCCGTCATAAGAAATACCTCCGCTTATCGTCGCGCCGTTGAGCGTCAGGGTCGTGCCGTCCCACATAACGTTGTAGTTGGTCGCATCCGCGCCGGTAGTGGTGATGTTGCCGCTGCCGTCGTTGACAGCATACGCCGGGGCGCCCGACGCGCCGTACAGCCCCACGCCGCCGACATAGATGTTGAACCCATTGCTGTGGAAATATTTGGCGTTTTCAATGGCGTCTGTAATATCTGTTCTTGTCGTAATCGTTGCGATTGACTGAGCGCTATTAGCATCCTTGCCAGCCATTACATGGATTTCGCTGACCTCCACAGGGTTTATTGTGATGACGTTGGTGCCATAGGTATGAATACCTGCCGTGGTGCCAACCGCAGTGACAACGCCGCCGTTGATGACAACGTTGCCGAGGCTGTAAATGCCATAGCTGGAAGTGCCAGTACCTGTTGCCTCCGCATTTACAACGCCGCTGTTGATAATGATATCTCCTACTGCGTATATGCCATCTGGCGCACCGTCAGAGTGATTTGCCGTTACCTTTACTGTGCCGCCGTTGATGGTGATGCCCCCGCCGTCTATGTATATGGCGCGGTTCGTACTGTGGCCGTAACTGTCGAAGCTGCTGGAACTCTTAGCGTTTACAGTACCGCCGTTGATTGTGAGGCCGGTTGCATTAACAAATGCACGAATAGCACCGGACTGTCCGCTTACATTTAACGTCCCGCTGCCGTCAATGGTAAGGCGCCCTGAAGAGTAATAAATACCATAACTTGTCATCCCGTATACAGGATCATTCGAATAACTTGGCCCCTTGACGGTGTTTACGCCCTCTATCTGGATATTGCCGCCTTCAGTGAGTTCGATAGCATAGTACACGTCCTTGTCCTTGGCCTCGTCCTCGTCCACTATAACCGTCGCGTTGTTGAGCGTCAGCGTCTCGCCGTCCCACTTGATATTGTAGTTGTCCTCGCTGGCGCCTGTGGTTGTGACATTGCCGTCGTCGTCCGTCGTGGCGTACACCGGCTCTTCCGCCGTGCCGTACATGTCCTCACCGACGATTCGTATATTGACCGGCCGGCTGCTGACGGTTACTTCGCAGGTATCGGACGCCGTTCCCGCTCTGGCGGTTATGGTCGCCGTGCCGGCGTTGTGCGCGGTTACCTTGCCGTTTGCATCCACCGTGGCGACAACCGGGTCGCTGCTTGTCCATGTGATGGGCGTCCCCTCAGGCTCCACCGTGGCATTGAGGGTCCCTTTGTCGCCCTCCACAAGATTTAGCGTATCTTCGTCCAGGCTCACGCTGGCATCCGTGACAAGCTTGCCTTTGACATAGCTGTGGAAGTAACTTGGATGGCCCATGGGATATGCCCCGCCGCCGTTACCCATGTCGAGTGTTACTGTCGAAGAAATATTGTAATTTTTATTATCTTCCTCGAATTCTCCGCGCGTTACCACCACAATGGTCTTATCTTGCGACCCATTTACAACAATTTCATGAAAATCAGTACCATCATCACCACTCCATCTACTAATGACGCTGCTGCCGGTAACCGTCAATTCACCGCCGCTTATGTTCAAGCTGTCTGCCTCACTTGTACTTCTGATGATAACGCCGAAACGTCCGGCTGCAATGTTGACGAATCCGTCTTTGACATTGAGCGCTTCGACGCTCATTCCATGGGCAAGACCTCTGGACTGGACCGTGAGGCTGCCGCTGTTGACGGTAACCGCTCCGGAACGAATTCCGGCACCTTCGTCATACAAATTGTACATGCTGACGACCGCGAGGCTGCCGTCGCCGGAAAAAGTCAAATCATGGTTTGGGGTGTAGATACCATAGCGATTGCCGGCAACTGCGTTGGCGCCAACAAGCTCTACATTTATAGCGTAGGTATTATATTCCTCGTAAATGCCGCTGCCAAGGTAGTAGGGTTCTACGCTGCCTTCATACCAGTTTATGACATACGCATTCCTCAGCGTCAGCGTTTCGCCGTCCCATTTTACGTTATAAGTGTTCTCGTCCCCGCCGATCGTGACATTGCCGCTCGCGTCAGTCGTGGCGTAGGCGGGGCTTTCTTCGCTGCCGCTGAGCGGCTCGCCGCCGACGATTATCTGCCGCTGGCTGGACGACGCCAGCGCGCTGCCGGCCAGCGCCGCCGCGAACAGGAACACGCACGCGAGCGATGCGAAAAACCGCTTCATCATTTCTCTTCCTCCTCAGTGTCCCGCTTTTTTTCTCTGTTTCGGTACTTCATGCACAGCGCCGTGATAACCACCGCCGCCGTGAAGGACGCAACGCCCACCAGCACATAGCCGCCCGCGTCCTGATACAGCAGCATGGCGCCGCCTGTGCCGGTCACCGCGGCGCTGTCCAGCCCCGTGGCCGCGCCCAGGGCGGCCATCAGCGCCGCGAACAGCGCACAGCTCGCCGCGCCCAGCGCGCCTATGCTCCTTCGCTGCACCCGCCGGGCCAGTATCGCCGCGCGCCGCCGCGCCAGCCGCGCGCGCTCAGCGTTGCCGCGCATACAGCCTCCTCCTTTCGACACATTCTCTACCTGTATAGGTACATGGGCGGCGGAAAACTCTCACCAGATGCGCAAAAAATTTTGGCCGCCCCGCAGGGCGGCCAAAACAGGCCCGCATTATTCGCTTTTCGCCCTTCCGGCGTAGAGCTGCCGCGCCGCGAAGGCGGCCGCCAGCAGCAGGAGCGGCAGCGCATAGGCCACGTACTGCGCCCGCCCGCCGTAGGAGGCGAGCAGGTTGTACACCCCGTGGAACACCACCGCCGTGCCCAGCAGCGCGCAGCTCCCCGCCGCGCGCAGGGCCCCGCGCGGCCAGACGTACACCATCCCCGCGCCGACGAGCGCGGCGCAGACGATGTGCATCGCCCCCGTCCCGAAGCCGCGTATGAGCAGGAAGCCC
>DVOV01000099.1 GCA_018713375.1 Candidatus Scatomorpha stercorigallinarum
AGTCAATAGAAATATTTACTTTTGTTTTTTTATATTGTATAATGTGTACTGTTCAAATAATTTGCTTCTATAGCTCAGTAGGTAGAGCGCATCCTTGGTAAGGATGAGGTCCCCGGTTCGAATCCGGGCAGCAGCTCCATTTTTTTAGCCTGAAACGATGAGTTTCAGGCTTTTTGTTTTATTATTACCTGCTTTCCCGCAAAAAGCAGGCATGACAGGGCCGCTGCTGCATATGCTCTTTGCCGGGGATTATATCGCGCCCGGCCCCGCGCGGCGCCCTCCGGCGCTAAATTTTTTCTCTTCCGCGCGTGGATGCGGATAATAAACATCTTGGGCGCTTTTTAACACAAGATGTGCGCAAAAACGCCCCATGCCGGCACCTGTAGGGCACAAAATGTGCTGTTTTTGCCGCGCCGGGGCGGCGTATGCGTGATTTTTAATATTTGACAAATGAAATTGAATAAGATATTATTATAAACACGGATAATCTTTCCGCCGGGCATATGTGCCGCGGAAATGCGAGATATATGACAATTGATGGCGATCAAATCAAATAACGGCATATTTTATGCCGGAACTTTGGGTATTTAGATTCTTAGCGAAGGAAAGAGGAGGAAAGTCAACCATGAACATCAAGGAAGTCGCCGCCAAGTACGCCGATTACCAGATCGAGATGCGCCGCTATTTCCACATGCATCCCGAAGTCAGCTGCGAGGAATTCGAGACCAGCAAGGCGATAAAGGCGGAGCTCGACAAGATGGGCATCCCCTATCGTGACTGCGGCCTGAAAACCGGCATCCTGGCCACCATCGAGGGCGCAAAGCCCGGCAAGACGATACTCCTGCGCGCGGATATTGACGCCCTCACCGTCCACGAGACCACCGGCGCGGAGTACGCCAGCGTGAACGAGGGCGTGATGCACGCCTGCGGCCACGACTGCCACATCTCCATGCTGCTCACCGCCGCGCACATCCTCATGGACATGAGGGAGGAGCTCTGCGGCACCGTCCGCCTGGCCTTCCAGCCCGCCGAGGAAGTCGCCCTCGGCGCCATCTCCATGATAGAGCAGGGCGCGATGGACGGCGTTGACGGCTGCTTCGGCATCCACGTCTGGACCGACGTGGCGGCCGGCACCGTCTCCATCGAGGGCGGCCCGCGCATGGCCTCCTGCGACAGCTTCAACATCAAGATCACCGGCAAGGGCTGCCACGGCGCCCAGCCGGAGGCCGGCGTGGACGCCGCCGTCGTCACCGCCGCCGTCATCAACAACCTGCAGACCATCGTCAGCCGCGAGATCTCCCCCATGGACAACGCCGTCGTCACCGTCGGCACCATCCAGACGGGCACGCGCTGGAACGTCGTCGCCGAGAACAGCGTCCTCGCCGGCACCACCCGCGCCTTCCGCGACGAGGTCCGCGACTCCTTTGAGGAGCGCATCAACCGCGTCGTCAAGTCCACCTGCGAGTCCTTCCGCGCGAAGGGCGAGGTGGAGTACACCCGCATGATCTCCCCCACGATAAACGACTACGGCTTTGCCGCCCTCGCTCAGGAGAGCGCGAAGAAGGTCATGGGCGAGGACTGCCTGGCCAACTTCCCCGCCACCACCGGCGCGGAGGACTTCTCCCAGTACCTCTACAAGGCCCCCGGCGCCATGGTCTTCCTCGGCACCGGCAACCCCGAGTGCGGCGCCATCTGGCCGAACCACTCCGGCAACTTCTGCGTGGACGAGGACCAGCTCCTGAAGGGCGCCATGCTGCACGCGCAGGTCGCGCTCGACTTCAACGCCTCCAAGTAAACAAACTCCCGGCCGCCGCCCGCGCGGCGGGCGACGGCCTGCCACCCCCCGGAAAGGGGCCGACATTCTTTTAGACAATCGTTTTCCGAGAGGAAAACTATTGTTAATAAATGGAAAGGGAGAGAGAAAATGTATAACTTCGCATTGGCTTTCGTCGTCTGCTGTATCGTTTACCTCATCGGTGAAGCAGTGTCCAACATCACGAAGGCCTGGATCCCCTCGGTGTTCGTCACCGCGGCCGTCCTCATCGTCGGCTACTGGACGATCATACCGAAGACCCTCATCACCGACTCCGCGCTGATCCCCTTCGGCAGCACCACCGGTATCTACCTGCTGCTCGTGCACATGGGCTCCATCATCAGCCTCAAGCAGCTGGCTGAGAACTGGAAAACGGTTGTGGTATGCCTCTTGGGACTGACAGGCATGTGCGCGTTTGCGTTCATATTCTGCCCGATGCTCATGGACTACAACCTGATCATCGCCGGCCTGCCCCCGCTGACCGGCGGCATCGTGGCTGCTACCACCATGATGGAGGCCGCCGAGAAAGCAGGCCTGCAGGAAGCCGCCGTCTTCGCCATCGTTATGTACTGCATGCAGGGCTTCGCCGGCTACCCGCTGACCGCCATCTGCCTGCAGCTCGAAGGCAAGGCCAAGCTGAAGGAGTTCCGTGCCGGTAAGATGGCTGCCCAGGCTGTCGAGGGCACCATCGACGCCGACAGCGGCAACCTGGTCAAGGCCCCCACCAAGGCCGTGAAGAAGCTCGTCCCCCCGCTGCCCGACAAGTGGAACAACAACGTCATGATCTTCCTCAAGATGGGCATCCTCGCCTGGATCGCCACCCAGATCGGCTCCATCCAGTTCCCCTACATCGGCGCCATCAGCGGCGCTGTCTGGGCCCTGCTCGTCGGCATCTTCGCCACCGCTATCGGCCTGCTCGATGAGAACGCCCTGAACAAGTCCAACTCCTACGGTATCGTCATGTTCGCCCTGATGATGTACGTCTTCGACGGCCTGAACATGTGCACCCCGGAGATGCTGCTCAGCATCATCGTCCCGATGATCGAGCTCATCGTCATCGGCGTCGTCGGCATGGGCCTCTTCTGCTTCGTCGGCGCGAAGATCCTGAAGATGTCCTTCAAGCTGGCCTTCGCCACCGCCCTCACCGCGCTGTACGGCTTCCCGCCCAACGCCATCATCACCGAGAATACCTGCACCGCCCTGGCCGAGACCCCCGAGGAGAAGGAAGCGCTCATGGGCCACATGTTCACCCCCATGATCGTCGGCGGCTTCACCACCGTCACCATCACCTCCGTCATCATCGCCGGCGTGTTCACCGGTATGTTTGTGTGATCCCAGCGCCAAACTGCGCCAGGCTGCGTTTGGATGCAGTTGCCTGCGGCCTGTCCTAAGGCAAGGACGCAGATACTTAAAACAAAAGAGCCGGGGAGCTTGCGCTCCCCGGCTTTTGCTCTACGCGGCCTAAAAGCCTCCCCTACATTGTAGGGGAGGTGGACGCGCGCAAGCGCGGCCGGAGGGGTGCCGAAGGTCTGCGTTTCTTT
>DVOV01000100.1 GCA_018713375.1 Candidatus Scatomorpha stercorigallinarum
CTTGCCTTCTGGGGCGGCTTGTCCTGCGGACTCGCCGCGCTATACTTTGGGACGTATGGCGCGCGACAGCTTTTTCCCCTTAGAGACTTACCGGCCCGCTCTGCGGGCCGGCGTCGGGGAGTTTGGTGGCCGCGGAAGCGCGGCCTTCGGCGCAAC
This sequence comes from Candidatus Scatomorpha stercorigallinarum, assembly GCA_018713375.1. The sequence goes on from DVOV01000100.1 coordinate 157, forward strand.
TGCCGATTCCGGGGCACAACCCCCTGGCGAGCTGCCGGCGAAGCCGGCTGAGGGGCGGCGGAGGTTTGTACCTCTTACCAAAGGAGTGCAGACTTTCGGCACCCCTCCGGCCGCCTTTCGGCGGCCACCTCCCCTTAAAAGGGGAGGCGAGGGGCTTGCAGCAACTCAGCGGCGCGAGCAAAGCCACAAAAGACAGCATTTACCTACGCCACGCACCAAAGCGTTTTTTGGGGGTGGCACGTGGGGGCCGCAGGGGCCAGCCCCTGCTTATTTTACGCCTCGGCGATGACTTCGACCTCGCAGAGCATGTTCTTCGGCAGGGTCTTGACGGCGACGCAGCTGCGGGCGGGCTTGCCGGTGAAGTAGCGGCCGTAGACTTCGTTGAACGCGCCGAAGTCGCCCATGTCGGCGAGGAAGCAGGTGGTCTTGACGGCCTTCTCAAAGGAGCTGCCGGCGGCTTCCAGCACGGCGGCCAGGTTGCGCATGACCTGTTCGGCCTGCTCCACCACGCTGTCGCTGACGAGGTCGCCGGTGGCGGGGTCGATGCCGCCCTGGCCGGCGGTGAAAACAAAGCCGCCGGAGACGATGGCCTGGGAATAGGGGCCAATGGCGGCGGGGGCAAGGTCGGTGTGGATGACTTTCATGTAGAGTGTCCTCCTTTATGGAATGTGTAAAATTATTTTAGCATAATTCATGCAAAATGGGAATTCACAAATTGAAATTTTGGTGATAAAATATAAACAGTGACCGGCTAATAACGTGCAGGAGGTAAATTTGCATGAAAGACATCCAGAATTCCGGTTTCTCCACCCAGGCTGTCCACGCGGGCAACGAAAAAAATCCCTTCGGCGTCCTTGCGACCCCCATCTATCAGACTTCTACCTTCGTTTTCGACTCCTGTGATCAGGGCGGGCGCCGTTTCGCCGGGCAGGAGCAGGGCTATATCTACACCCGTCTCGGCAACCCCACCACCTCCACGCTGGAGCGCAAGGTGGCCGCGCTGGAGCACGGCGAGGACGCCGTGGCTACGGCCTCCGGCATCGGCGCCATCGCCAGCACGATGTGGACGCTGTGCAAGGCGGGCGACCATGTGATCGCCGACTCCATCCTCTACGGCTGCACCTTCGCCTATCTGGAGCACGGCATGACGCGCTACGGCGTGGAGGTCTCCTTTGTCGACACCTCCAACATCGAGGAGCTGCGCGCCGCCATGCGCCCCAATACCCGCGTCATCTACATCGAGACGCCCGCCAACCCCACGCTGAAGGTGGAGGACGTGGCCGCCATCAGCGAGCTGGCCCACGCGCAGGACCACCCGGTGGCCGTCGTCTGCGACAACACCTTCGCTTCCCCCTACAACCAGCGGCCGCTGGACCTGGGCTGCGACGTGGTGGTGCACTCCGTGACCAAGTACCTCAACGGCCACGGCGACGTCATCGGCGGCATCGTCGTCGGCAAGAAGGACTTCATCGGCCAGGTGCGCATGTTCGGCCTGAAGGACATGACCGGCGCGGTCATGGGCCCCTTCGAGGCCTATCTGGTGCTCCGCGGCCTCAAGACCCTTGAGGTGCGCATGATCCGCCACAACGCCAACGCCCAGGCCGTGGCCGAGTGGCTGGACAAGAATCCCAAGGTCGAGAAGGTCAACTACCCCGGCCTGGAGAACTTCCCCGGCCACGAGCTGGCCAAGAAGCAGATGCGCAACGGCTTCGGCGGCATGCTCTCCTTCGAGATCAAGGGCGGCCGCGCCGCCGGCGCCAAGCTGCTCGACTCCTGCCAGCTCTGCACCACCGCCGTCTCCCTCGGCGACGCGGAGACCCTGCTTGAGCACCCCGCCAGCATGACCCACTCCACCTACACCGCCGAGGAGCTCATCGAAGCCGGCATCTCCGAGGGCCTGGTGCGCATGTCCGTGGGCCTGGAGAACATCGAGGACATCATCGCCGACCTGGAACAGGCCTTCGCGCAGATCTGACCAGGCTGCGCCTGGAGGCAGATGCGCTGCGCGCCGGTCTACGGCAGGCAAGCAGAAACTTATAACAGAAAACCCGCGGGGCGCTGCCCCGCGGGTTTTGTTCTACGCGACGTAAAAGCCTCCCCTGCCGTGCAGGGGAGGTGGCGCCTGCGCAGCAGGCGACGGAGGGGTGTTGGAGGTTTGCTCATCTTACCAAAGAACCGCAGACCTTCGGCACCCCTCCGGCCGCACTAAAGTGCGGCCACCTCCCCTACAATGTAGGGGAGGCTTGGGGTTCCTACAACCCAGCGGCGCGAGCGAAGCGAAGCCTCCTGCGGCCGCCAGGCTGCGCCTGGAGGCATCTGCCTGCGGCCCGTTCTACTGAAAGGCTTCCGACAGTGAGGCGCACAGCGCAAATACCTGCGGCCGTTGGCCGCCGGTTTTCTCTTTGGAGTCTGAGGGGTTTCTTTTGGCGCAGTCAAAAGAAATCTCTCAGAATAGGTTTGCAGGGGCCCGCCCCTGCGTCTTACATCCCTCTGCGTTTGGCTTCCCGCGCGGCGAGGGCCTGCTGCAATATGGCGTAGAGCATGGCGCAGATGGGCGCGCCGAGCAGCGCGCCGGTGACGCCGGCGATGTTGCCGCCCACCAGCACGGCACTGAACACCGCCACGCCCGGCAGGCCCACGGACTTGCCCACGACCTTGGGGTAGATGAAGCTGCCCTCCACCTGCTGCAGGCAAAGGATGAACACCATGAACAGCAGCGCCTTCAGCGGGCTGGTGATGAGGATGAGGAAGGCGCCGATGATCTCGCCGATGAAGGAGCCCACGAGCGGCACAAGGGAGGTTACGCCGATGACGACGGAGATCACCTCCGCGTGCGGGAACTGGAAGATGCGCATGCCGATATAGCAGAGCACGCCGAGGATGAGCGAGTCCATCAGCTGGCCGGCGATGAAGTTGGTGAAGGTCTCGGAGGCCATGTTGGCGATGGTGACGAGGCCGCCGGCCGCCCGCTGGGGGAGGAAATTCGTCGCCACGCGGCGGGCGAAGGCGCAGATCTGCTCCTTTTCCGCGAGCACGTAGAGGGCGATGACCAGGCTGAACAGCCCGTCCACCAGCGCGCCGGCCACGGAGGTGCCGACGTTGGTGGCGGTGCCGATGATGTCGCCCATGCTGGACGTGAGGCTGTCGATGAACTGCTTCGTGGCCTGCGACCAGTTGATGCTGAGATCCAGCAGCTCGCCGGATTCGAGGTTGAAGCGCTCGAGCACATGCTCCACCCAGCCGATGAACTGCTCCACATAGGCCGGCAGGCTCTCTGCCACGACCACCACCGTGTCGATCAGCCGCGGGAGCAGCACGGCGAAGAGGATGACCACCACGCCCAGCGTGACCACCAGCGCGCCGACGATGGAGAGCGGCCGCCGCAGCCGCCGCACCGGCGCGCGGCGGTCCTCCGACATGCCGTAGAGCAGGCGCTCTTCAAAGAGCTTCATCGGCACGTTGAGCACGAAGGCCAGGGCCAGGCCCGTGATGACCACGCTGAACACGCCCCAGACCGTCCGCACCGCGCCGTAGATGGCGCCCAGGTTCTGCGCGGCCGTGAAGAGCGCCACGGCGAAGGTGATGATGAGCAGTATCGTGCGCACCGTGCGCCGGTCGAGTTTCAAGCCGCCAGCCCCCTTTTACCCGTTGATATATCATTACCATAATACACCGACATTATCGACTCGGCAACAATAATTATTGAAAGAAAAGCCGCGGGGCGCACCCGCGGCTTTTCCGGCCGTGTTTATTCCAGTTCGAGCGTGGCCAGGGGCGTCAGCACCTCTTCGCCGGGGGTGAAGGTGACGGTGACGCGGTCGCCGGGGCTGAGCACGGCGGCCTCCGGGCAGTCGGCGGCGCTGATGGTGTACCAGCCCTCCTCGCCCTCGAAGGAGAGGTAGAAGAGCGTATTGCCGTCGATGACAGCGCTGCGGACGGCCTCCACGCGCGCGCTGAGCGTCTCGCTGCCCTCGGCGGAGCCGGGGAGCGTGCTCACATGGATGTCGTTTTGCAGCAGCAGCTCCTCATAGTTCTCCACGCACTCGTCCACGCTGTTGCCGATGGCGACGATGTTGTACTGCTGGACGTTGACCATGGCGTACATCTTGACGAGCTGGCTGGCGTCCTTGAGGGCCATGAAGTACGTGGGCTGGCCGCCGGTGTTCAGCAGCAGGGGGGCCGTGGCCTGGTAGCTGTACTGCTGCACGGCGCCCATGGCGCTGGCCATGGCGCTGCTCTCCTCCGCGCCGGCGCAGGGGTAATAGCGCGCTTCCTTGGTGCGCTGGTTGACGAGGATGAAGCCGATGTTGCCGCGGTCGCCGGTGACGGAGGTGATGCCCGTATAGAGCCACACGTCGTCGTCCTGGGCGACATAGTTGTAATGGGCGGTGGACTCCGTGCAGCCGCTCTGGCCGAAGAGGCTGTTCCAGAAGCCGCCGTGGTAGAGGCCGTAGTAGTTGTACTGCTCGAGGATGAGGCCGGCGGTGAACACGCGGTCCACCCACTGCGGCACCTCGGAGACGTCGTAATACGTGCTCTCGCCGGTGACGGCGTTCACCAGCACGGCGCCGATGGCGTCCTCGCCGCCGAAGAGGCCCACGCGTTTGGTGACCACGGTGGCCACCCAGTAGGGCTCGCCGTCCTCGTTGACTTCAAAGTTGACGTCCGAGAAGATCTTCGTCGGGTACTTGAAGCGCAGGTAGCGGTCGATGTCGCGGAAGAAATACTCGCTGGGCGAATAGCGGATGCCCTGGTCGATGCGGGCCACCTCCACCTCCTGCGTCACCATGTCGATGACGAGATAGGCGGGGATGCCGGCCTTCTGGTTGTTCAGCCACTTGAACACGTCGCCGTAGTTGAGATAGGTGACGCGCACGGGGCGGTCGTGGTAGTTGATCTGATAGCTCTCCGGGTTGACCTCGAACTGGCTGACAAGGTCGGCCAGCTCGCCCAGGCGGCGCGTGGCGAGGACGTTGGCGGAGTCGAATCGAGCATGGGGATCTGGTCGAAGGAGATCTCGGCCACCTCGCTGGCGAAGTCGCCGTCCTCTATCGGCAGCAGGGCGGCGTAGTCCCGCGCGCGGAACACCTTCCAGCCGATGACCGTGCCCACGACGGCCACGGCCAGGCAGAGGCAGACGACATAGAACGGCACGGCCGCGCGCTTGCGCGCCGTGGTCACCCACTCGCGCGCCCCGCTGGCCTGCGCGCCGCTGAGCAGCAGCGTGCACACGCCGAAAACGGCGCACAGCAGGATGATGAACACGTAAAGGTCGCCGGAGTGGATGTTTATGGCCGGCAGGCGGAAGTAAAAATACAAAAAGCCGAAAACAAGCGTGACGGCAAGGGCGATGAGCAGGCTCTTGCCGCGGGAGAGCGTTTTGCGCGGCTTGCGCGGCTTTTTCTCGCGCTGCGGCTGAAAGCCGTAGTCTCCGCCGTTGGGGTCCTGGCCGAAGCCTCCAAAGTTGAATTGCAATTCCTGTTCCTCCTAAATGTTGTTGCGTTCTCAGTTCAGGCCCTGCAGGCCGCGGAGGATGAAGTCCGCGCCGTAGCGCGCGATCTCCTCCGGCGTCTCGCGCAGGCCGGATTCCATCCAGTCGTTGGTCATCGACAGCATGCCGTGCACGGCGAAGGAGCAGAAATACTCCTGGTCCCGCTCCGCGGCGCTGCTGCTGTGCTCCACGAAGGAGCGCATGTAGTGGCTCTTGAGCGCCTCCAGCAGCCGCTGCTGGAAGTCGATGTCGTTGTTGCGTATCACCAGCGCGCGGTAGATGTCCGCGCTGTCGCGGCAGAGCGTCATCACATCCGTCAGATAGGTGAAAAGCGCGTCGTCCCCGCTGCGGCTGCGGTTGGTCACGCTGATCTCCTCCAGGCGCAGGAACACGCTCTCTTCCACCTGCGCCAGCAGGTCGTTCACGTCGCGGTAGTGGGCGTAGAACGTGCCGCGGTTGACATCGGCCAGCTCGGCTATCTCCCGCACCGTGATGTCCCCCACGCCCCGTTCCATCATCAGTGCCGTCAGCGCCATGCGGAGCTGCTTCTTCGTCTTTCTCACCCGGCGGTCGGTTTTCGGTTCTTCCATTCGCTGACCCCTCCTGACAGTTTAGCTCCACAGCGGCCAGAAGCCGCCATTGACCCATTGTTAAGAGTATTATACAGGCATTCTGCCCGTTAATCAACCCTTCATATCAAAAATGCGCAGAACCAGGCTGCGCCTGGACGCAGTTGCCTGCGGCCTGGTCTACGGCAGGTTTGCAGAAACATATAACAGAAAAGCCGGGGAGCTCTCGCTCCCCGGCTTTTGTCCTACGCGACGTAAAAGCCTCCC
>DVOV01000101.1 GCA_018713375.1 Candidatus Scatomorpha stercorigallinarum
GGTTTCTTTTTGACAAGACAAAAAGAAACCCCTCAGGAATGGGTCGCAGGGACTTTAAGTCCCTGCATCCTCCTCCCTGCGGGCGGGCCGCAGGCAATTGCATCCAAACGCAGTCCGGATATAATCCTCCGGTCCGGAGCGGTAGAGGTCGCCGCCCGCGGCGTCCTGCGCGCAGGTGAGCGGCATGTCGCGCACGGTCAGGCGGCGCACGGCCTCCGCGCCCAGGTCGTCCCAGGCGATGACCTCGCACTCCACCACGCAGCCGGCGAGCAGCGCGCCCGCGCCGCCCGTGGCGGCAAGGTATACCGCCCCGTGCCCGCGCATGGCCTCCGCCACCGCCGCGGAGCGCTCGCCCTTGCCGATCATGCCGCGCACGCCGCGCTCGATGAGCCGCGGGGCGTAGGCGTCCATGCGGTAGCTGGTGGTGGGCCCGGCCGCGCCGATGGGCCGCCCCGGCGGTGCCGCCGCCGGCCCGCAGTAGTAGATGACCGCCCCCTCAAGGGGGAAGGGCGGCTCGCCGCCGGCGTCGAGCAGCTCGCAGAGCCGCCGGTGTGCGGCATCCCGCGCCGTGTAGATGACGCCGGAGAGCAGCACGCGCTGCCCGGCGCGCAGCGAGCGCGCCGTTTCCGCGTCCAGCGGCGCGCTGATGCGTATGATATCGCTCACAGTTCCACCTCCGCGTGCCGCGCCGCGTGGCAGCAGATACAGACTGCCGCCGGCAGCATGGCGATGTGCGTGGGCCGCGCCAGGACGTGCACGGCCAGGGCCGTCGTGCGCCCGCCCAGCCCCTGCGGCCCGATGCCGGAGGCGTTGATGCGCTCTAAAAGCTCGCGCTCCATGCCGGCGTAGTAGGGGTCGGCGCTGCTCTCGCCGAGGGGCCGCAGCAGCGCCTCGCGGGCGATGGCGGCCACACTGTCGAAGCCGCCGCCGATGCCCACGCCCACCACCGTGGGCGGGCAGGGGTTGCCGCCGGCGGAGAGCACCGTGTCCAGCACGAAGTCCTTCACGCCCGCCTCCCCCTGCGCGGGGGTGAGCATCTTCACGCGGCACATGTTCTCGCTGCCCGCGCCCTTGGGCGAGACGGTGATCTTCACGCCCTCGCCCGGCCTGATGCGCACGCGCAGCGTGCAGGGCGTGTTGTCCCCGGTGTTGACGCGCCGCAGCGGGTCGCGCACCACGCTCTTGCGCAGGTGCCCGGCCTCGTAGCCGCGGCGGACGCCCTCCTGCACGGCCCCGTCCAGGTCCCCGCCCGTCAGGTGCACGTCCTGCCCCAGCTCGAGATAGACGGTGACGAGCCCCGTGTCCTGGCAGATGGGCAGCGGCGTCGAGCGCGCCGCGTCCAGGTTGCGCTCCAGATCGCGCAGTATCTCCCGCGCGGGCGGCCAGGGCTCGCTCTCCGCCGCCGCGCGCAGCGCCCGCTCGGCCTCCGGCGGCAGGAAGCGGTTGGCCTCCACGCACAGCCGCTCCACGGCGGCCGTGATCTTATCGACGCCCAGCTCCCTCACAGCCGCGCCGCCCCGCTCTCTCTGGCCGCGGCGGCCACGGCGGCGGAGACGGCCTCCGCCGCCCGGCTGTCAAAGGCGTCCGGGATGATGTGCTGCGGCGAGAGCCCGTCGGACTCCGCAAGGGACGCCAGCGCGTCCACCGCCGCGGCCTTCATGGCCGTGTTGATGTCCCGCGCGCGGACGGAGAGCGCCCCGCGGAACACGCCGGGGAAGGCCAGCACGTTGTTTATCTGGTTGGGATAGTCGCTCCGCCCGGTCCCGATGACGCACACGCCCGCCGCGGCGGCCTCCTCGTAGGGCACCTCCGGCGTCGGGTTGGCCATGGCGAACACCACGCTGCGCTCCGCCATCGCCCGCAGGTCCTCCCCGCGCAGCAGGCCGCCGGAGGAGACGCCGATGAACACGTCCGCCCCGCGCAGCGCCTCCGGCAGTGCGCCTCTGAGACGGCGCGGGTTGGTACGCGCGGCCAGCGCGGCCTTGTGCGGCGTCAGGCCCTCGCGCCCGGCGTAGATGGCCCCCCGGCGGTCGCAGACGGTGATGTCCCGCGCGCCCAGGGCCAGCAGCATGTTGGTGATGGCCGTGCCGGCCGCGCCGGGGCCGTTCAGGACTATCCGCGCATCTTCAAGCGACTTCCCGCCCACCTTCAGCGCGTTTTTCAGCGCGGCGGCGACGACGATGGCCGTGCCGTGCTGGTCGTCGTGGAAAACGGGTATCTCCAGCTCGCGCTCCAGCGCCTGCTCGATCTCGAAGCACTTGGGCGCGGCGATGTCCTCAAGGTTTATCCCCCCGTACGCCGGGGCGATGGCCTTCACGGCCGCGATTATCTCCTCCGGCGTGTGTACGTCAAGGCAGAGGGGCACGGCGTCCACGCCGCCGAACTCCTTGAACAGCAGCGCCTTGCCCTCCATCACCGGCAGGGCGGCGAGCGGCCCGATGTCGCCGAGGCCCAGCACGGCGGAGCCGTCCGTCACCACGGCCACCATGTTGCCCTTCGCCGTGTACTCCCAGGCGGCGGCGGGGTCGGCGGCGATGCGCCGGCAGGGCTCGGCCACGCCGGGGGTGTAGGCGGTGGAGAGGTCGTCGCGCGTTTTCACGGCCACCTTGCCCCTTATCTCGATCTTTCCGCGGTGCTCGCTGTGCATTTTCAGCGCGGCGGCGTTGTAGTCCATTTCCAGCATCTCCTTATCCGATTTCCGGCCCCAGCCGGGAGAGCACGTCTGTGAAGTACGCGGGCAGCTCCGTCTCAAAGCGCAGCCGCTCCAGCGTCCGCGGGTGGGTGAATTCAATGGCCCGCGCGTGCAGGCACTGGCCGGTGAGGCCCTTTTCCGGCTTTTTCGCGCGGGAATAGAGCTCGTCGCCCAGCAGCGGGTGGCCGATATAGGCCATATGCACCCTTATCTGGTGCGTCCGCCCTGTCTCCAGCCGGCAGCGGATGTGCGTATAGCCCTCATACCTGGCCATGACCTCCCAGTGCGTCACCGCGGTGCGCGAATTGCGCTCGGTGACGGCCATTTTCTTCCTGTCCGTCGGGCAGCGGCCGATGGGCGCGTCCACCGTCCCCGCCCCCTCGCGGAAGCGCCCGCGGGCCACGGCCTCATACTCCCGCCGCAGGCTGTGGTCGGAAAGCTGGGCGGAGAGGCCGAGGTGCGTGAAATCGTTCTTCGCCGCCACCAGCAGCCCGGAGGTGTCGCGGTCTATCCGGTGGACGATGCCAGGCCGCAGCTCGCCCCCCACGCCGGAGAGGCTCTCGCCGCAGTGGAACATGAGCGCGTTCACCAGCGTGCCGTCGGCGTGGCCGGGCGCGGGGTGCACGACCATGCCCCGCGGCTTGTTGACCACGATGAGGTCCGCATCCTCATATACGACCTCTATCGCCAGGTCCTGCGCCGCCGGCGCGCACTCGGCCGCGATCTCCGGCATGACTACGTCGTATTCCGCGCCGGCGCGGGACTTTTCGCTTTTTTTCAGCGGCGCGCCGCCGAGCGTGACGGCCCCCTGCTCGATCAGCCGCTGGGCGGCCGAGCGCGTCAGGCCCTCTACACAGCGCGAGAGGAGAGCGTCGATCCTCTCGCCGCTCTCCTGCGCTTTGACTGTTATTTTCCCGCTCATTTGCCGCCGAATTCCGCCAGGATGTCCTCCAGGGAGAACTCCTCGCCCTCTTTTTTGGCGCTCTCGGGCGGTTTTGCCTCCGGGCGCGGCGCCGGCCCCGCCTCCGGGCGCGCCGGCTTCGGCGCGCGTTCGGCGCGCGGCGTATCCTGCGGCTCCGCCCTCTGGACGCGTTCCGGCCCCTGCGCGCGCTCCGGGGCGGCTTTCGCCGCCTTTGCCGGCTGTGCGGGCGGCGCCTCGCCCGCCTTGCGCGGGATATAGGTGCGCGCGTCCTCGTCCTTCGCGCGGCGGAAACTGACCGGGCTGTCCGCCACAGCGGGCTCTTCCTCCTCCCGGGCGGCGCGGCCGCGCCCTCCGTCATGGCGGCGCTGCTTCGCGCGCGTGCGGCTGTGCGCGCCCTCATCCTCCGCGGCGGGGGCTTTTTTGCCGCTGCCGCTGAAGATGATATACAGGCAGAAGAGCACGCCGCAGCAGGAGATGAACATGTCCGCCACGTTGAAGATGGCGTAGTCCATGAACTCCAGCTTGAACATGTCCACGACATAGCCGTAGAGCGCGCGGTCGATGCAGTTGCCGATGGCGCCGGCCAGCACGCCCACCATCGCCCAGCGGCCGATGGCGTGCTGTATGAGGCCCTTTTTCAGGGCGTAGACGGCGAAGGCCGTGAACACGGCGGCGATGGCCACGAAGGCCCAGCGCCAGTCGCCGCTGTCCAGGATGCCGAAGGCGGCGCCGTAATTGTGTATGTTCACCAGGCTGACGATGCCCGGTATCAGCTCCTGCGAGCCGATGTTCAGCGGGATGCTGATCGTCACCCAGTATTTCAGCCACTGGTCCAGTATCAGAACGAGGACCACGGCCAGTGCGTAAAACATTGCGCTTGCCTCCCTTTTCAGCGCCCGGAAGGGCGCGCGGGCGATCTTTTATTTCTTCACGGCCGCCGCGCAGCGGGGGCAGAGCTCGGGGTGCTCGCTGTCCGAGCCGATGCCGGCCGAATGCGTCCAGCAGCGCGGGCACTTGGGCAGCGCGCTGGGCTCCACCTTGATGGTCAGGCCCGGCATCTCCTCGCCGGCGAAGCCGCCCTCGGCGTCGCCCTCCGCGAACTCGGAGACGATGCACAGCTTGTCCAGCGGCGCGCCCTGCACGCTCTGCCAGGCGGCGCGGGCCTCCTCGGCGACGGAAACGGTCACCTTCGCGTCCAGCGGCTTGCCGATGAGCTTCTCCGCGCGGGCCAGCTCCAGGGCCTTATTCACGTCGTCGCGGATGCGCATCAGGTTGTCCCAGCGCAGCTCGTCCTCGGCGGAGAGGCGGCGCGCGCCGTCGCAGGCAGGCATGTCGTTGAGCATCACGTGGCGCGCGTCGGCGCCCCCGGCGTGCGGCATCGCCAGCCAGATCTCGTTGGCGGTGAAGGACAGCAGCGGGGCGAGCAGGCGCACCATGGCGTCCAGTATCGTGTAGATGGCGGTCTGCGCGCTGCGGCGGGAGAGGCTGTCCGCCCCATCGCAGTAGAGGCGGTCCTTGATGACGTCCAGGTAGAAGTTCGACATGTCCAGCACACAGAAGCTGTGGATGGAGCTGGTGACGGTGAAGAACTCGTACTTCTCATAGGCCGCCAGGCAGCGCTCGACGAGCTTGTCGAGGCGGCTGAGCGCCCAGCGGTCGAGCTCCGGCATGTCGGCGAGCGCCACGGCGTCGCGGTCGGGGTCGAAGCCGGCCAGGTTGCCGAGGATATAGCGCGCCGTGTTGCGGATCTTCAGGTATTTGTCGGAGAGCTGCTTGAAGATGGCGTCCGAGCAGCGGACGTCCAGGCGGTAGTCCGCGCTGGCGGCCCAGAGGCGGATGAGGTCCGCGCCGTACTTCGGGATGAGCTCGTCGGGATAGACGCCGTTGCCCAGGCTCTTGTGCATGGCCCGGCCCTCGCCGTCCACGGTCCAGCCGTGGCAGAGGCAGGAGGTATAGGGCGCCGCGCCCTTGACGGCCACGCCGATCAGCAAACTGCTCTGGAACCAGCCGCGGAACTGGTCGCCGCCCTCCAGGTACATGTCGCTGGGCCAGCGCCCGGGGCTGTCCAGCTCCATGGAGGCGATGTGCGTGCTGCCGGAGTCGAACCAGCCGTCCAGGGTGTCCGTCTCCTTGGTGAAGTGTTTGCCGCCGCAGTGCGGGCAGGCGTAGCCCTCGGGCAGGAGGTCCACGGCGTCCAGCTCGAACCAGGCGTTGGAGCCGCGAGAGCGGAAGATGTCGGACACTGACTTTATTGTCTCGTCCGTGCAGACGGGCTTGCCGCAGTCGGCGCAGTAGAAAACGGGTATCGGCAGCCCCCAGCGGCGCTGGCGGGAGATGCACCAGTCGGAGCGCTCGCGGATCATGGCGATCATGCGGTCGTGGCCCCATTCGGGCATCCACTTGACGTTGTCGGTGGAGGCGCAGGCCTCGTCCTTGAAGGCGTCCACGGAGCAGAACCACTGGTCGGTCGCGCGGTAGAGGATGGGGCTCTTGCAGCGCCAGCAGTGCGCGTACTGGTGGATGATGTCCTCGTAGGCATAGAGCGCTCCGCAGTCCTGCAGGTCGGCGAAGATGGCTTCGTTGGCCTCGTCGGTGGTCAGGCCGCAGTACTTCCCGGCCTCCTCGTTCATGCGGCCGTGGTCGTCCACGGGGACGGTCATGCCGATGTGCACCTTGCCCTCGGCGTCGTACTTGCGGCAGATCTCATAGTCCTCCTGGCCGTGGCCCGGCGCGGTGTGGACGCAGCCGGTGCCGGCGTCCAGCGTGACGTGGTCGCCGAGGATGATGATGCTGTCGCGGCCGATCAGCGGGTGGGTGGCGGTCATGAATTCGAACTCCGCGCCCTTCATCTCGGCAAGGACCTCGAAGCCCTCCACCTTGCCCACCTCGGCCACGCGGCCCATCAGCTCCTTGGCAATGATATACACTTCCCCGTTGGGGGCCTTGGCCAGCACGTAGTCGAAATCGGCGTTCAGGCAGATGGCGAGGTTGCCGGGGATGGTCCAGGTCGTGGTGGTCCAGATGAGGAAATAGAGGCTGTTCAGGTCGCAGTATTTGCCGAGCTTGCCGTGGTCGTCCTTGACCCTGAACTTGACGTAGATGGACTTGCAGGGGTCCTCGGCGTACTCGATCTCGGCCTCGGCGAGGGCTGTCTCGTCGTGCGGGCACCAGTAGACCGGCTTCTTGCCGCGGTAGATATAGCCCTTCTTGTACATCTCGCCGAAGATGCGGATCTCCTCCGCCTCGAACTTGGGGTCCATGGTGAGATAGGGCTGGTCCCACTCGCCCAGGCAGCCCAGGCGCTTGAACTGGTCACGCTGCACGTCCACATAGTGCTGCGCGAACTCGTGGCAGGCGTCGCGGAATTCGGCGGTGGTCATCTCCTTGTGGTTGAGCTTCTGCTCCTTGATGATGGCGCTCTCGATGGGCATCCCGTGGTTGTCCCAGCCGGGGTAGTATATGGCGTTATAGCCGGACATGGACTTATAGCGCGTTATGAAGTCCTTCAGGCACTTGTTCAGCGCGGTGCCCATGTGGATCATGCCGTTGGAGAACGGGGGGCCGTCGTGCAGGTTGAAAACGGGCCTGCCCTCGTTCTTTTTCAGCATCTCGTGGTAGAGGTCGAGGTCGTACCACTCTTTAAGCATATCGGGCTCGCGCTTGGGCAGCGCGGCACGCATGGGAAAGTCTGTTTTCGGAAGGTTTACCGTGGAATTGTAGTCCATTGTCTGTCTATCTCCCTCGTCTTTGTTGTCTTAATAAAAGCGCTCGCGGGGCCGCGTTCGCCGCGCGCCCCGCCGTAAGCTGTCTCAGCTCTGTCCCCCGATGGAGAAGAGGTGCGTCACGTCGTCGGCCGGGGTCTGCTGCCCGGCGGAGCCCAGCGCGGGGCTGATGTCGATGTGCGGGTCGGGCTCGTCCGGTATTCGGGCGACGGAGGCCTCTATGCTCTTCACGGCCGCGTCAACGGCGCGCTCGTCCCCCTGCGCGGGCAGCGCGGAGCTGGCGCGGTCCAGATAGTCGAGCTGGCGGGAGCACAGCGCCCTCGCCTCTTCAAAAAACTTTGTGAACGACGCCTTGGCCTCGTTGAGGCGCTGGCGCTCGCGCTCGGTCTCGCTGCGGATGGCCTCCAGCCCGCTGCGGGCCGTGGCCTCGGCGTCGGCCAGGGTCTTTTCCGCGCGCGCCCTCGCGTCCGCCTCGATCTGGGCGGAGAGCTTCTGCGCGCTCAGCAGCGTCAGGCGCATGGCGTCCTCGCTGGCGCGGTACTCCTCGATCTTGTCCACGAGCACCTTCATCTTGGCCTTCAGCGTGGCGTTCTCCTTCTGCACGGACTCCAGCTCCACTGCCGCGTCCTCGAGGAAATCGTCCACATCGCCCATGTCGTAGCCGCCGAAAACGGCCTTTTCAAACGTTCTCTCTCTGATATCCTGGGGAGTCATACCCGTTATCTCCTTCCCTTGCCGCGGTCAAGCCGTTCAGAATGTAAAGCCGCTGTTCTCTATCTCGTCCGCGAGGCCGCCGGTGAGGCCCACGCTGTCCGGGGTAATGAGGAACGTGTCTGATGAGACACGTTTGAGATTCCCCTCCTGTACATAGGCCGCGCCGGACAGGAAGTCCACCAGCCGCCGGGCCGTGACCTTGTCCGCCGCTTCCAGATTAAGCACCACCGTGTGCTTGTTGCGCAGATGGTCGGCGATCTCCGCCGCCTCCTCAAAGCGCTCGGGCTTCACCAGCACCACCTGCTGCTGGCCGGCGCCGATGTTCACCACGCGGCTCGTGCCCCTGGCGGCGCGCTCGCGCCGGGGCGCCGGATGGCTCACGCGCTGCACCGGCGCGCCGGCATAGGCGTTGCCGCCGGAGCCGCCCTCGGCCCCGTCGTCAAAAAAGCTGGCGCGGCCGTCCTGCGCGCCCTCGCCCTCTGGCCCGGGTGCGGGCGTGTCCCCCTCGGAGAAAAATTCGTCCTCGTCGGAATAGGGACGGGTCAGTTTTTTCAGTTCATCTAAAAAGCCCATTTGTCACCCTTCTTTGGCCGGAGCGCCGTAGTCGCGCGGCCCGAAGATGCCGGTGCCGACGCGCACCATGTTCGCGCCCTCTCTTATGGCATCCTCGAAATCGCCGCTCATGCCCATGGACAGGAAGTCCATGCCGACATTATCGTATTTTTTTGCCCCGATGTCAACAAAAAGCTCGCGCATCGCCGCAAAATATGGCCGCGACGCGCCGGGGAAGGCCGCCGCGGGCGGTATCGCCATCAGCCCGCGCACCCTCACGGCCGATAATGTGCCACAAAATTCCAGCGCCGCGGGCAGCTCCGCGGGGTCAAAGCCGCTCTTGGCCGCCTCGCCGCCTATGTTCACCTCCAGCAGCACGTCCTGGGTGACGCCGAGCTTCACGGCCCGCGCGTCGATCAGCCGCAGCAGCTCCTCGGAGTCCACGGACTCGATGAGGTCGGCCACGCCCACCAGGTATTTGATCTTGTTCTTCTGCAGGTGGCCGATGAAGTGCAGCGGCGCGCCCGCATAGGCCCCCTGGCCGTTCTTCTCCACCAGCTCCTGCACGCGGTTCTCGCCGCAGGCGTCCACCCCGGCGGCGATGGCCTCGCGCACGGCCTGCGCGCCGTTCATCTTGCTGGCGGCCACCAGCAGCACGCGCCGGCCGCCGGCGGCGGCCTCCATCCGCGCGCGGACGGCGGCGACGTTTTCGGCTATCGACATATATCATACCCTCTTTTTATATACTGGGCCAAATATCGCGTCATCCCAGCAGCACCGCCGCGCCCTCGCGCAGCGCGCCGCCCGTCTCCAGCAGCCAGCCGCCGGCGTATTCGCAGACGGGCGTGACGGCCGTCTCCTGCGGCCCGGCGGGGCCGCTGACGATCACATAGCGCTCCGTCCCCCGCCCGTGCAGGGCCTCCGCGGGGACATAGAGCCCCTCCGCGCGTGTGACGGCCAGCTCGCCGCGCCCGCGCCGCGCGTGCAGCATGTCCGCCAGATGCCCGCCGCAGGAGAACAGCACGGCGCACTGCCCGCCCTCCGGCGGCGACACGCTCTCCACGCGGACGGAAAACGTCCCCTGCGCCAGCGTCAGCTGCGCCTGCCCGCCGGGGGCGAGCCCGGCGGCGGCGTCCTCGTCCACCAGCGCGGCGAAGCGCCAGCGCGTCCCCGTGACAAGGCTGCCATAGGCCCCCTCCGGGGCCGGCGGGCCCTCCCCGGCGAGCAGGGCGGCGAGCTCCGGCGGCGTGTCGCAGTCCTCCGCGGCCAGCTGCCAAAGCCCGTCCGAATAGCTGCTGAAAAGGCCCGGCTCATCCGCCGTTATGCCGCCCTCCGGCGTCCCGGCCGCCTCCGTCCGGCCGCCGGACAGCGCCGTCTCCAGCGCGTCCAGGGCCGCGCGCACGTCCCCGCGCGCGCCGTCCACGGCCTCCGAAAGGGCCATCACGGCCTCCGGCACGTCCCTCGCGCCGTCAAAAAGCGCGCCCCTTGCCGCGGCCAGGGCCTCCGCCGAGCGCGCCTCCACGGCGATCAGCCCCCCGGCGGGGAGGCGCTCGCCGTCGCGCGCGGCAACGAGCAGGTATCCGTCCTGCGAGACGAGCGGCCGCTCCTCGCGCAAAATGAGCCCCTCGCACTGCGCCGTCACGGCGGCGGAGACGGCGTACACCGTGTGCGTCCTCTGTCCGGCCGCGCCGCCGCCCAGCAGCGGGGCGGCCAGATAGGCCGCGCCCGCCAGGGCCAGGACGCCCAGCACGGCGCCGGCAAAGGGCCGCGGTGTGCGGCGGCTTATGTATCCGCCTCCCCCAGGTCCACGCTGCGCGCGGGCGCGATGGTGGAGATGGCGTGCTTATAGATGAGCTGTTGCTTGCCGTCCGAGTCCAGCACCACGGTGAAGTTGTCGAAGGCGCGCAGCACGCCGCGCAGCTGGAAGCCGTTCATCAAAAACAGCGTCAGCGGCACGCGCTCGGCACGCGCCCGGTTGAGGAAGGTGTCCTGGAGGTTTTTCTGCTTTTCCATTTCTCTCGCTCCTTGCCGGAGCGGCTGATTTACATAATATCACATCAGGGCGCTCCGTTAAATAGTGATTTTTAACAAAACGCGCCCTGCCTGGCGTGTACGGGCGTGTCCTGCCCGACTATCTTATACCGCGCCCAGCGAGGAAAACTGTCGAATCCCGCCGCGCCATATCAAAATCGGGCTCCGCGCCCCAGCGTATCCAGTGGATGCCCGGCCGCGCGCGCAGCCAGGTGAGCTGCCGTTTGGCATAGCGCCGCGTGCCGCGCTTGATGAGCTCCAGGGCCTCCTCTTCGGATATCTCCCCGCGCACGGCGGCCGCCGCCTCTTTATAGCCGATGGCCTGCATGGCCGTGCAGCCCGCGCCCAGTGGGCGCGCGAGCAGCGCGCGCACCTCGTCGAAGAGCCCCGCCGCGGCCATGGCGTCCACCCGCGCGTCGATGCGCCGGTAGAGCTCCGCGCGCTCGGCGAAGTCGAGGGCGATGACGGCCGCGTCGTAGCGCGGCGGCCGCGCGCGCGTCTCCGCGTCGTGCTCGCTCATGGTCTTCCCCGTGAGCAGATAGACCTCGTAGGCCCGCACGACGCGCTTTTTGTCGCGCGCGTGCAGCTTTGCGGCCCGCTCGGGGTCCAGCTGGGCGAGCTCGCGCAGCATGGCCTCGCCGCCGATCTCCTCATAGCGCTCCTCCAGCTCGCGGCGGCACTCGCCGCTCTCCTCCCGCGCGGCGAAGTCGCGCCCCTGCACCAGCGAGTCGATGTAGAGCCCCGTGCCGCCGACGACGATGGGCCGCTTCCCGCGGAAGAGTATGTCAACGCAGGCAGCGTCGGCGGCCTCCGTCCAGCGGGAGACGCTCCAGCCCTCCTCCGGCTGCGCCACGTCGATCAGGTGGTGGGGCGCGGCGGCAAGCTCCTCCCGCGTGGGTTTGGCGGTGCCGATGTCCATCCCGCGGTAGATCTGCATGGAGTCGGCGGAGACGATCTCCCCGCCCAGCTCCTGCGCGAGCATGATGCCGAGGCGCGTCTTGCCCGTTGCCGTCGGTCCGGTTATTACTACAATTTGCCCCTGCATGTATAAACGCACTTCCATTCTGAGAAACGATGTGGTAATATGTTGCCGAATTACGAAAGGAGACTGCTCCGTGAAAGTAAAGATCACTGCCGACAGCACCTGCGACCTTCCGCAGGCGTTCCTCGACCGCTATGGGATACGCATTTTCCCGCTCTATATCGTCCGCGACGGCGTCGCCCTGCGCGACGGCATCGACATCACGCCCGACGACCTCTACGCCTACACGAAGGAGACGGGCAAGCTCTGCGGCACCGCCGCCGGCACCGTCGCCGACTACGCCGACGGCTGGCGCGAGTGCCTGAAGGACTGCGACGCCGTGGTACACGTGGCCTTTTCCAGCGAGCTCTCCGTCACCTGCGGCAACGCGCGCCTGGCGGCGGAGGACTTCGGCAACGTCTACGTCGTCGATTCGCTCAACCTCTCCACCGGCTACGGCCACCTGGTGCTGGACGCCGCCATCATGGCGGAAAACGGCGCCTCCCCGCAGGAGATCGTCGCCGAGACGGAGCGCCAGGTGCCGAAAATGGACGTCAGCTTCGTGCTCAACACGCTTGATTTCCTGCGCAAGGGCGGCCGCTGCACGGCCGTGCAGGCCCTGGGCGCCAACCTGCTGGGCATCAAGCCCTGCATCGAGGTCCACGAGGGCAAGATGGGCGTCGCCAAAAAGTACCGCGGCAAGATCGAGGCCGCCTACCACCAGTACATCCGCGACCGCCTGCAGGGCCGCGACGACATCGACCTGCGGCGCGTTTTCATCACCGACTCCGGCCTGCCGGACGACGTGCGGCAGCGCCTGCGGCAGACCGTGCTGGAGTGCCAGCCCTTCGCGGAGGTCTACAACAACCGCGCCGGCTGCACGATAAGCGGCCACTGCGGCCCCTGGTGCATGGGCGTGCTCTACTACCACAAATAAGCCGCGCCCGGGCAAATCCCGGGCCGGGGAGGCCCCTTTTCAGGAAAAAGGGGCCTCCCTTTTTATACGATGCGCTTGAACTGCCTGTCCAGGTCGCGCCGCGTGAGCGTCCAGGCCACGGGGCGGCCGTGGGGGCAGGTGGTCACCTCGCCGCGGCAGACGGCCTCCGCCACGCGCAGCAGCTCCTGCGGCTGGGAGGACTTCCCGGCCTTGATGGCGGCCTTGCAGGCCACGGTCTTGAGCGCCTCCTCGCGCGCGGAGCGCGCCGTCACACGGCCGGAGCGGGCCAGCTCGTCGGCGATCTCCTCCACCGCGGCGGCGGCCTCGCCGGCGTCCAGCTCGCAGGGCGCGCCGCGCAGGATGAAGGCCCCCTCGCCGTAGCTCTCCAGCTCGAAACCGAGTTCGGAAAATAGCGCCAGGTTCTCGCCGATGACCTCCGCCAAGTCGCGCGGCGGCGTCAGCGGCACGCTCTCCAGCAGCGCCTGGCTCATGACGCCGGCCCCGTCCCGGGATATCCTGTCGAATATCATCCGCTCATGGGCGGCGTGCTTGTCGATGATGATGAGCGAGTCGCCCTTCTGCACGAGGATGTAGAGCTCCAGCGCCTCGCCGATAAGGCGCAGCGGCTCGTCCTCCGCCGCTTCCGTCTGCGGCGCGGCGGCGGGCCTTCCGGCCGGCGCTGCGGCGACCCCACGCTCTTTGGCGCTCCACTCCGGCGGCCAGGCGGCTTCGCGCCGTTCCGCCGGCGCGGCGGGGGCGGCGGTGGCGCGGGCGGGCGGGGCGGTATGGGCGCGCTGCGGCGGCGCGGCAGGGCGCGGCGAGAGGTCCAGGCGCGTCTGATAGGCGGCGGAGGGCTCCGCCACGCGGAAGCCGCTGCGCTCCGGCCGCGCGGAGGTATAGAGCTTCGGCGGCGAGGGCTCGGCCTCCGGCGCGGCCGCGGCCGCCGGGGCCGGGGATTCCAGCGCGCCCAGCACGGCGTAGTGCACGGCGTCAAAAACGCGCCGCTCGTCGGAAAATTTGACTTCCGTCTTGGCCGGGTGGACGTTCACGTCCACGGCGGCGGCGGAGATGTCGAGGTAAATGGCGCAGGCGGGGAAGCGGCCCGTGAGCATGGCGTTTTTATACGCCTGCTCCACCGCGGCCTGCAGGAGCTGCGAGCGGATATAGCGCCCGTTGCAGAAAAAATACTGCGCGCCGCGGCTACCGCGCCCCGTGCCGGGCGCGCTGGTGAAGCCGCTCACCCGGATATCCCCCTCCCCGGAGGAGACCGCCGCGAGCGAGGCGGCCAGTTCGCGCCCCAGCAGGGCGTACACCGCGCTCTCCGCGCGGCCGTCCCCCGGCGTGAAGAACTCCTCGCGCCCGTCCTTTATGCAGCGGACGGACACGTCCGGCCGCCCCAGCGCGCAGCGCAGCGCGGCCTGCACGCAGGCGGCGCCCTCCGCGCGGTCGGATTTCATGAATTTCAGCCTGGCCGGCGTGTTGTAGAAAATCCCGCGGACGATCATCGTCGTCCCCTCCGGGCAGCCGGCCTCGCCCATCTCGGCGATCTCCCCGGCGTCCAGGGCCACGCGCGTGCCGCCCGCCGCGCCGCGCTCGCGCGTCAGCAGCTCCACGTGGGAAACGCTGCTGATGGCGGCCAGGGCCTCGCCGCGGAAGCCCAGCGTGCCGATGGCCTCGAGCCCGCGCTCGTCGCGCAGCTTGCTCGTCGCGTGCCGGAGGAAGGCTATCCCGGCGTCCTCGGCGGACATGCCGCAGCCGTCGTCCGTCACGCGCAGGTATTCCGCGCCGCCGCCGCGTATCTCCACCGTTATGTTCCGCGCCTGCGCGTCGAGCGCGTTCTCCACGAGCTCCTTGACGGCGGAGGCCGGGCGCTCAACGACTTCGCCGGCGGCGATGAGGTCGGCGACGAAGGGGGAGAGTATGTTTATCTTTGCCATGGGGCACCTCGCTGTGTGTTTTGCCCCCTTTGCGGGGCCCGCTCATTATATATCAAAATTATTGAACTTTCCAGAATAAAATGATAAAATAACCCGATGCGGCGTGACCGCTCAATATAACGACTGCCCCAAGGAGGCCCCATGGCTTACACACGAGTTGAGATCCCCTCCGCCGAGCTCGCGCGGCAGCGGGACATATGCTTTGATATACGCTCCGGGAACGAGCGCGCGGGAAGGGCGCCGCTCGCCTACGTTGACACTTACGGCTGCCAGCAGAACGAGGCGGACAGCGAGGAGCTGCGCGGCTACATCGAGCTGATGGGCTACGGCTTCACTGACGATGAGAACGAGGCCGACCTCATCGTCGTCAACACCTGCGCCGTGCGCGCGCACGCGGAGATGCGCATCCTCGGCAACGTGGGCGCGCTGGTGCACGCCAAGGCGCGCAACCCCCGTCTGCTGGTCGCCGTCTGCGGCTGCATGGTGCAGCAGCCCCATATGGCGGAGAAGCTGAAGCAGAGCTTCCGCGTTGTGGATCTCGTCTTCGGCCCGCACGAGCTCTGGCGCTTTCCGGAGCTTTATAAGCGCGCGAGGGATACGAAAAAGCGCGTGTTCGCCGTTGAAGACAGCGACGGCGTGGTGGCCGAGGGGCTGCCCGTCCGGCGAAGCGGCTCCGTAAAGGCCTGGCTCTCCATCATGTACGGCTGCAACAACTTCTGCACCTACTGCATCGTGCCCTACGTCCGCGGGCGCGAGCGCTCGCGCCGGTTTGACGACGTGGTGGCGGAGGCCCGCTCGCTCGTGGAGGCGGGGTATAAGGACATCACACTGCTCGGGCAGAACGTGAACAGCTACGGCCGCGACCTGGACGAGGGGCGCGATTTCGCCGACCTCATCCGCGCCATCAACGACATCCCCGGCGACTTCCTTATACGCTTCATGACCAGCCACCCGCGGGACGCCACGGAAAAGCTCTTCCGCACCATGGCGGAGTGCGAAAAGTGCGCCAAGCACATCCACCTGCCCGTGCAGTCGGGCTCCGACCGCATACTGAAGGCCATGAACCGGCACTACGGGCGCGAAAAATACCTCGAGGAGGTGCGCACGGCGCGCGAGCTGATGCCGGACATCGTGCTCACCACGGACATCATCGTCGGCTTCCCCGGCGAAACGCGCTCAGACTTTGACGAGACGCTCTCCCTCGTGCGCGAGGTGGGGTACGACGCCATGTTCACCTTCATCTTCTCCCCGCGCGAGGGCACGCCCGCGGCGAAGCTGCCGGACCCCGTGTCAAGGGAGGAAAAGCAGGTCTGGTTCGACGAGCTCGTGGAGCTCTCGAACGCCATCTCCGGCGAAAAACATGCCGCTTACGCCGGGAAAACTCTCCGCGTCCTCGTGGACGGGGAGACCGGGCGGGACGGCTATAACCTCTCCGCGCGCACGAACGGCGGCCGCCTGGTGCACCTGAAGGGCGGCGCGGAGCTCATCGGCCGCTTCATGAACGCGAAAATAACCGGGTGGAACACCTGGGCGCTCTACGGCGAGATACAGGAGGCGTGACATGGCAGAACTGATGCCGATGAAGGCGCAGTACAACGAGATAAAGAGCCAGTACCGCGACTGCCTGCTGCTCTTCCGCCTGGGCGACTTCTATGAGCTCTTCGACGAGGACGCGAAGAAGGCCGCCAGGGAGCTTGACCTGGCGCTCACCACCCGCGACCGCGGCAAGCCCGCCGATGAGCAGACGCCCATGTGCGGCGTGCCCTACCACTCGGCGGAGGCCTATATCGCCCGGCTGATCGCCAAGGGCTACAAGGTGGCCGTCTGCGAGCAGATGGAGGACCCCGCGCTGGCCAAGGGGCTGGTGAAGCGGGACGTGATACGCGTGATAACCCCCGGCACGGTGACGGAGAGCTCCATGCTCGAGGAGGGCCGCTCCAACTATGTCTGCGCCGTATACCTCGACGCGGTGTCCGGCGCGGCGGCGTTCTGCGACGTGTCCACGGGCGAATTCTGCGCCGCGGCCTTTTCGGAGGACTGCGTGTCGCACATCGGGAACGAGCTCGCGCGCTTTTCCCCGCGCGAGGCCGTGCTGAGCGAGGGCGCGGCGGCGGACGAGGGCGTCTGCTCCTTCCTGCGCCAGCGGCTGGGCTGCCTGCTGGAGCCGGACGGCGGCAGGTTCGACTACATGGCCGGCGCGGCCGCCCTCTGCGAGCAGTTCGGCGCGCAGGATGTGGACGCCCTGGGCCTGGGGGACGCCCCCGCGGCCGTCAGGGCCTGCGGCGCGCTGCTGCGCTATGTGAAGGAGACGCAGAAGTGCGACCTTTCAAATATCGACGCGCTCGACCTCTTCGAGGGCGGGAAATACATGGAGCTGGACTACGCGGCGCGGCGCAGCCTCGAGCTGACGGAAAACCAGCGCACGGGCGAAAAGCGCGGCAGCCTGCTCTGGGTCCTCGACCGCACCAAAACGCCCATGGGCGGGCGGCTGCTGCGCTCCTGGGTGGAGCGGCCGCTGCTCTCGCCCGTGGCCATCAAGCGCCGCCTCTCCGCCGTCAGCGAGCTGCACGGCGAGAGCGTGCTGAGGCAGGAGCTGCGGCGCGCGCTCGCCGGCATCGGCGACATGCAGCGCCTGGTGGGCCGGGCGGTGTTCGGCTCCGCCAACGGGCGCGACCTGGCCGCGCTGGGCGAGTGCTGCGCGCAGCTGCCGGAGCTCAAACGGCTGCTGGCCGGGCGCTCGTCGGCCCTGCTGAGGCAGGCGGCGGCGCTGGACGAGCTGGCCGACGTGCGGCAGGACATCGAGCGCGCCATCTGCGATGAGCCCCCCTTCTCCGTGCGCGAGGGCGGCATCCTCCGCAGCGGCTACTCGGAGGAAGTGGACCGCCTGCGCAACATCCGCGACAACGGCGCGAAGCTCGTCTCCGAGCTGGAAGCGCGCGAGCGCGCTCGCACGGGCATCAAAAAGCTCAAGGTGGGCTACAACAAGGTGTTCGGCTACTATATCGACGTGCCGAACTCCGCCGGGGCCGTGGAGCTGCCGCCGGAGTACATACGCAAGCAGACGCTGGTCTCCAACGAGCGCTATTTCACGCCCGAGCT
The DNA here is from genome assembly GCA_018713375.1 of Candidatus Scatomorpha stercorigallinarum. The sequence goes on from DVOV01000101.1 coordinate 17,628, forward strand.
GAAGGAGCTGGAGACCGAGCTCACCGGCGCGCGCGAGCGCATCTGCGAGCTCGAATACAGCTTCTTCACCGAGCTGCGCGTGAGCGTGGCCGCGCGCGTGGAGCGCATAAAGCGCAGCGCGGAGGCCGTGGCGGAGCTGGACGCGCTCTGCTCCCTGGCCGAGGTGGCCGCGCGCAACAACTACACCTGCCCGGAGGTGGACCTCTCCGGCGTCATCGCCATCAGCGAGGGGCGGCACCCGGTGGTGGAGCTCGCGCAGAAGGACACGCTCTTCGTGCCCAACGACACGCTGCTCGGCGGGGCGGACGACCGCGTGGCCGTCATCACCGGCCCCAACATGGCCGGCAAGAGCACCTACATGCGCCAGACGGCGCTCATAGTGCTCATGGCGCAGATCGGCTCCTTTGTGCCGGCGAAGTCGGCCTCCATCGGCGTGGTGGACCGCGTGTTCACGCGCATCGGCGCCTCCGACGACCTCTCCGCCGGGCAGAGCACCTTCATGGTGGAGATGACGGAGGTGGCGGAGATCCTCCGCTGCGCGACGAGGAACAGCCTCATCATCCTCGACGAGATCGGCCGCGGCACCTCCACCTACGACGGCATGGCCATCGCCCGCGCCGTGCTCGAATACTGCGCCGGGCGGCGGCTGGGGGCCAAGACCATGTTCGCCACCCACTACCACGAGCTCACCGCCCTGGAAGGCGGCGTGAAGGGCGTGCGCAACTACTACATCACCGCCAGGAAGCAGGGCGGCAAGCTCATCTTCCTGCGCAAGATCGTCCGCGGCGCGGCGGACGAGAGCTACGGCATCGAGGTCGCCAAGCTCGCCGGCGTCCCGGAACAGGTGGTGGCCCGCGCGCGGGAATACCTCTCCGAGCTCTCCTCCGCGCCCAAAGCCGCCCCCGCGCCGGCCGGCGCAGAGGCGGACATGGCCCAGCTCTCGCTGGGCGCTGCCGCCGAGGGCGAGGCGGCGGAGGCCATACGCTCCGCGCCGCTGGACACCATGTCGCCCATCGAGGCGATGAACCTGCTCTATGAGCTGAAAAGGAAGCTGGAGGGCTGATGGGACACGATATCAAGGCCACGCGCATCGAGCGCGAGGATATGACCCGGCGGGAGGCCGTGCTCGCCGCCGTATACCTGCCGGTACACGCCGTGCTGCTGCCGCTGCTGCTCACCTGGTTCGCCACCCTCGGGTGGATCGAGCCGGGCGTGACGCTCAACGCCATCTGGTACGCCGTGGGCGTCGGCTATACGCTGCTCTTCCTCGGCAAATACCTGCGCCGCGGTTTCGACGTGCTGCTCGACCATCCGGGGCAGAGCCTGCTGGCCGCGGTCTCCGGCCTGGCTACGGACTACCTGCTCAGCTGGGCGCTGACGTTCATACTGCTGCTGTTCAACGTCGCCGTGGGCTCCACGGCCAACAACGACGCCGTGGCCGAGCTGGCCGGCGAAAACGGGCAGCGGATGTTCGCCGTGGCCGTGCTGCTGGCCCCCATCGTGGAAGAGCCGCTCTTCCGCGGCCTGCTCTACGGGCAGATACGCCGGCGCAGCCGGGCGGCCGCCTACTGTGTGTCCGTGCTGCTCTTCTGCTTTTACCACGTCTGGCAGTACCTGCTGCTGGACTGGCGCTACATCTTCCAGATGATAAACTATGTGCCCGCCTCGGTGGGCCTCTGCTACAGCTATGAGAAGAGCGGCACGGTCTGGGCGCCGATCGCCTTCCATATGTTCATAAACGCCGTCAGCATGTCCGTGCTGCTGTAAAAAAGCGCCGGGCGGCCGGCGACACGGGCCGCAAGGGCCCATTTCCGGGGGGATAGGGATGGCATTCGACAGCGCGGCGTTCCTCTTTTTCTTTCTGCCGCTGTTGCTGATACTGGAGGCCCTGGCGCGCGGCGAGCGGGCGAAAAACGTCCTGCTCTGCCTGGCAGGGCTGATATTCTACGCCTTTGGCGAGCTGTGGGCGCTCGCGCTGCTTATTGCGTCGGCCCTCGTCAACTGGCTGCTGGGGCTGCTCGCCATGGGCGGGAAAAAATACGCCGCCGCGCTGGCGGCCGTGATAAACCTGGCGCTGCTGGGCGTGTGCAAATACCTGGGCTTTTTCGGCTCCGGGCTGGCGCTGCTGGGCGTCGGGCTGTCGCTGCCGGAGATCCTCGCCCCGGCGGGCGTGAGCTTCTTCACCTTCAAGGGCATCAGCTACGTCTGCGACGCCGCGCGGCGGCCGCAGGAGGGGACGCGGAGCTTTTTCGAGGCGCTCTTCTACATCTCCTTCCTGCCGGAGGTGATGAGCGGCCCGCTCTCGCGCTTTTCCGCCTTCCGCGCGCAGCTCGCGCGCCGGGAGCGCTCCTGGGAGCGGACGGCGTGGGGCGCGCGGCGCTTCATCCTCGGCCTGGGCAAGAAGCTGCTGCTCTCGGGCGCGGCGGCGGTCATAGCGGACGCCGCCTTCACCGCCGGGGAGGCGCTGACGGCCCCGCTGGCCTGGCTGGGCGCAGCGGCCTACAGCTTGCAGCTCTACCTCGACTTCTCCGGCTATTCGGACATGGCCGTGGGCCTGGGGGCGATGCTGGGCTTCGCCTGCCCGGAAAACTTCAACTACCCCTACGCCGCCGCCTCCATCACGGACTTCTGGCGGCGCTGGCACATCTCGCTCTCGCTCTGGTTCCGCGACTACCTCTACATCCCCCTCGGCGGCAGCCGGCGCGGCAAATGGCGCACGGCGGCCAACAAGGCCGCGGTGTTCGTCCTCTGCGGGCTCTGGCACGGGGCCAACATGACCTTCGTCCTCTGGGGCGCGTGGCACGCGCTGCTCTCCGCGCTGGAGAGCCTGAAGGTGCTGGACGTGGCGCGCTGGCGCAAAACGGCCGCCGGGCGCGCGCTCTCGCGCGTTTACGCCCTGCTGGCCGTCTCGCTGGGCTTCGTCATGTTCCGCGCGCCGGACGTGGGCTCCGGCTTCGCCTATCTGGGCACCATGTTCACGCGCTGGGAGCTGCCCGCGGCGGCGCGGCTGCTGCTCGCGCGCTCGGCGGACGGCTATACGCTGGCGCTGCTCGCGCTGGGCGCGCTCATCTCCCTGCCCGTGCTGCCCGCCCTGCGGCGGCGGCTCTCCTCGCCGGGGGGCGCGCTGCGCCCGGCGGCGGACGCGGCCGGCTACGCGCTCAGCCTGGTGCTGCTCGTGCTCTGCGCGTCGGCCATCGCCTCCGGCGGCTTCGCGCCGTTCATCTACTTCCAGTTCTGAGGGGGCGGGATGATGAAAAAGTCACTGACAGCGATGATATTCCTGCTTCTGGCGTTGGCGCTGTGCCTTGTCCCCTCCGTGGGCATGCTCGTGCACGGCCCCGCGGAGGCCCGCGCGAACGAGTCCGCCGCCCGCGCGCCGGAGCTCACGGGGCGCGACGGGGCGCTGAACACGGACTACCTCTCCGAGCTCGCGGACTACGCCGGCGAGGGCTTTTACCTGCGCGGGGAGCTGATCACGCTCTACGCCCGCGCGCTGGCGCTCTTCGGCCGCTCGGCGGAGGATGGCGTGGTGCTGGGGACGGGCGGCTGGCTCTACTACGCCGACGAGCTGCCCGACTACAGCGGCACGGAGCCGATGACGGAGCGCGAGATCTTCTCCGCCGCGCGCAACCTGTCGCTGATGCGCGAATACTGCGAGGGCCTGGGGGCGCAGTTCCTCTTCTTCATCGCGCCCAACAAGAGCTCGCTCTATCCACAGCACATGCCCGGCTCCTATCCGCGCGCGGAGGGCGCAGGCAACGCGCAGCGCCTGCACGCCGCGCTTGCGGAGGAGGGCGTGCCCTTCATCGACCTCTTCGCGCTCTTCGGCGCGGAAGCTGAGGAGCTCTACTTCGCGCACGACTCGCACTGGAACTCGCGCGGCGCGGCCCTGGCGGCGGACGCCGTGCTCGCCGCCCTCGGGCGGGAGGGAGCGTACTTTTCCGGCCCCTTCGGCGCGGCGGAGGCGCACAGCGGCGACCTCTTCGAGATGCTCTATCCCGCCGCGGCGGACGGCGAGACGAACGCCCCGCCCGCCGGGCTCGAGTTCACCCAGAGCAAAAATATCCGCCCTGACAGCATAACTATCGACACCGAGAGCGGAGGCGAGGGCGCGCTGCTCATGTTCCGCGACTCCTTCGGCGAGCTGCTCTACCCCTACCTGGCGGACGCCTTCGGCAGCGCGCGCTTTTCGCGGCAGGCGGCCTATGACCTGACGCTGGCCGCCGGGCTGGGCGCAGACACGGTGGCGGTGGAGATCGTGGAGCGCAACCTGCGCTGGCTGGTCGAGCAGCCGGCGTCCTATCCCGCGCCGGAGAGGGAGCTGTCCCTGCCCGCCGCGGAGGGGGAGCTGCCGCTCGCCCTGGAGGACGCCCCGGAGGGGCTGCACCGCGTCACGGGCGCGCTGGAAACGGCGCCGGACACGGATTCACCGGTATATATCGCGCACGGCGGCAGGGCCTATGAGGCCGCGCTGCTGCCCGGCGGCGGCTTCATGGCCTGCCTGCCCGGGGAGGGCGGCGGGGACTACGCTGTCGCCTGGTACGAGGGCGGCGAGCTGCGCTGCGCCGGCGCGTCGGTATATAAATAGGACAAAAAAGAAAAAGAGAGGGAAACTGGGATGAAGAAACTCACCTGCCTGCTGCTCGCGCTCACGCTGCTGCTCGGCCTTGCCGCCTGCGGCGAAGAGCCCGCCGAAGTCACCGAAGAGCCCGCCGCCGGGAGCGTGGAGCCTGTTGAGGAGAGCGCGCCGCCCGCCGAAGAGAGCGTGGCGCCTGCCGAGGAGAGCGTGGCGCCTGCCGAGGAGAGCGAAGCGCCCGCGGAGGAGGAGCCGTCCCCGCTGGAGGCCGCCAAAGAGTTCGAGGGCGCGCCGCTGGAGGACCTGATCGCCGCCATCGGCGAGCCGCTCAGCAGCGACTACGCCCCCAGCTGCCTGGGCGAGGGCGAGGACGGCAACCTCTACTACGACGGCTTCACCGTCTACACCTACCGCGACGTTGACGGCAGCGAGACCGTCAACTATGTCGAGTAAGCGCGCGCTGCGCTGCGCGGCGCTCTGCCTCGCCGCGCTCTGCCTCGCGCTGCTGGCGACGGGCTCGGCCGCCCCGGCGGCGGACGCCGGGCGCTCTGCCTCCGGCTCGGAGCTGCGCTCCGTCGCCATGCCGGAGGGGCCGGGCGCGCTGCACCGCGCCTATATCGACGCCGGCGGGGAGTTCCGCCCCGACGAGCTGCTGACGCGCGGGGAGCTGGCGCAGTTCATCTACCGCGCCTACGGCCCGCTGGAGCTCGGCGAGTTCTTTGCCGACGCGCCGGAGGGCAGCGAATACGGCCGCGCGCTCTCCGCGCTGGGCGCGCTGGGCCTCCTGCGCGCGGACTCCGGGGGCAATGTGCGCCCGGACGAGCCGGTGGCGTTGCGCGAGGCCGTGGCCATCCTCTCCGCGCTGACGGGCCGGGAGGCCGCCGCGCTGCCGCTCTCCGGCGGCGCGGGCGTCACGCGCGCGGAGGGCGTGGCGCTCGTCAACCGCGCGCTGGGGCGCTCGCCGGACGTGGAGGCGGCCTCGCAGTGGCTCACGCCGCTCTTTGACGACGTGCCCTGGGGCCACCCGGCCTATTTCGAGCTGATGGAGGCCGCCGTGGGCCACACGGCCGCCGGCGGGCGCTGGCTGGACTATGAGCGCGAGCTGCCCGCGGCCGGCTTCAACCTGGTGGGAACGGAGCTCTATTACGCCGACCCGGCGACGCTCGAGCCGCTGCGCGGCGGCTATGTGGGCTCGCTGTACTTCGGCGCTGACGGGCGCTACACCAGCGGCGACGAGCTGCTGGACGGATATGTGAAAGACATCCTCGCGGCGCTCCTGGAGCCCGGCATGGGCCGCTGGGAGGCCCTGCGCGCGGCCTATGAGCACACGCGCGACAGCTACAGCTACCTGCGGCGCAACTACTACCTCTTCCGCGAGACGGGCTGGGAGCACGACGAGGCCCTGACCATGTTCGAGACCGGCCGCGGCAACTGCTACTGCTACGCGGCGGCCTTCTACTACCTGGCGCGCCAGCTGGGCTACGACGTGACCATCATCAGCGGCCGCGTGGGCTCGGACGGCGACCCCCACGGCTGGGTGGAGCTGGAAATGGACGGCGTCTGGCGCATTTTCGACCCGGAGCTGGAGATGGCCTGGGAGGCCAAGGGCCGCGACTTCGACTTCTTCTGCATGACCCGCGCGCAGGCCCCGTGGCCCTACACAAAGTGAGGTAATCATGTCCAAAAAGGCCAAAGTCATCTGTTTTTCCTGCCTGGCGGCGCTCATTTTGCTGCTGCTCTGCGGCTTTCTCTTCGCCGCGCTGCCCTGGCTGCTGGCGGGCTCGGAGCTGCCGGAGGACGCCGTGCTGACGCTGGAAGCGGGCGGCGGCTCGCTCTCGGCCTCCTGGCCGCGCGCCGCGCGCGCCGACAGCTACCTCGTGGAGGCCTACGCCCCCGGCGCGGAGGAGCCGCTGCTCTCGCTGGAGAGCGGCGGCAACAGCTGCACCCTCTCCCCGCTGCCGGCGGAGGGCGCCGTGCGCATCACCGTCACGCCGCTCAAGCACTTCGACATCCTGGCGCGCGAGTTCGCCCGCGCCGGCGCGCAGCCCATCGACGTCACCGTGACGCTCGCCGGCATGGATCCCGGCGAGATCGGCTATGAGCTGGACGAGGAGGAAAAGACGCTCGCGCTGAGCTTTGACGCGCTGGAGGACGAGGGCCTGAGCTATGAGCTGCGCCTGCTGGCGGCGGAGGGCGAGCGGACGGTGGCGCGCTTTTCCCACGGCGAGGCCCTGGTGCGCTTCGGCGAGGGGGCGGACGAGCTGGCCATGCCGGCCTATGACGCGCCGGACCGCTTCGTCGTGCGCAGCGTGCGCACGGGGGCGGGCTATGTCCTCACGGGCGCGGCCAGCGAGGCCGTCACCGTGGAGCGCGAGGACCTGCTGGGCCGCGTGCTGGAGCTGCGGCGCGAGGACATCGCGCTCAACGTCCTGCGCCTGACCTGGAACGAGACGAAGGGCCACGGCTATGAGCTGCAACAGCTCGTGGACGGCGAGTGGACGGCGGTCCTGTCCGTCGAGCGCGACGGCGAGCGGGAATACACCACGCCCACGCTAAAAAGCTGCACGAGCTACGCCTTCCGCGTAGTCACCGTGGGCGGGGACGTGCCGGAGGGCGCGGAGTACGCCGCCGAGCCGGCGGTGCTGGAGCTCTTCAGCGAGCCCTCGCCGCTCTACTGCACGGTCTGGCCGATGAAGGAGCTGGCGCTCTACGCGGACGCGGACATGAGCGAGCAACTGGGCACGGTGCCGGCGGCGGCCGCGCTCTGCGTCGTGGGCGAGGAAAACGGCCTCTTCCGCGTGCGCTCGGGCGACAACTTTGGCTACATCGACAGCGATTTCTGCCTTATCGACCTGCCCGGGTACATGGGCGAGCTCTGCACCTACGACATCACGAACAGCTACGCCTCCAAATACAAGATGCACGGCTTCGAGATCCCCGGCGTCACCGGCGAGGTCGTCGAGGGCTATGAGCGCGTGCGCCTGGCGGACGGCGCGTCCCTCGCGCCCTATCTCTACCCCTGCTGCAAAAAGCTCATCGAGGCCGCCGCCGCCGCCCGCGCCGACGGCTACCGGCTGAAGATCTACGACTCCTACCGGCCCAACATGGCCACCCGCGCCATCTACGACACGGCCGAGCTGCTGCTGGACGAGCCGCTGCCGGAGACGGCCTATGAGAGCGATGAGCGCCCCGACGACCTGCCGGAGACGGCGGAGGGCGAGGAGCTCACCTACCGCCGCCTGGTGACGGAGGGCAGCTACACGCTGGCCAATTTCCTGGCCCGCAGCGGCTCCGCGCACAACATGGGCATCGCCCTGGACCTCACGCTGGAGATCCCCGGGCAGGGCGACCTGGAAATGCAGACGGAGATGCACGACCTCAGCTGGTACTCCGTCATCGCCCGCAACAACGCGAACGCCCAGCTGCTCGCCGGCTACATGAAGGGCGCCGGCTTCGGCGGCCTCACCAGCGAGTGGTGGCATTTCCAGGACAACGAGACGCGCGACGCCCTGGGCCTGGACATCTACCTCTATCCCGGCGTCTCGCCCGAGGGCTGGGCGGCGGACGACAACGGCTGGCGCTACCGCCGCGCCGACGGCAGCTTCATCACCAACGCCACGGCGGAGATCGGCGGCAGGCAGTATACCTTCGACGGCTCCGGCTACGCCGAGATCTGGGGCGAGGACGGCCACCCCACCGTGCCCGCGCCCGGCGAAACGGAGACTGCGGCATAAGCAAACACAAAATATCCCCCGCCGGCCACGCCCCGGCGGGGGAAAGAGGCCTGAGTGTTCTCAGGCCTCTTTTATTTCCTTTATCTCCGCGCTGTTTTTTGTTATGCGTGCGGAGAACTTTCTGCCGCGGCAGAAGAATTTGAACTCCATGCCGCGCCAGGCCGCGGGCAGGTGCGGCGAGAGGGCGGGCCGGCCGTTTTCCAGGCGCAGCCCGGCGAAGCCGAACACCGCCGCCTGCCAGGTCTCCCCCAGGCAGGCCAGGTGCAGGCCCTCCTTGCCCGTGTTGCCCATCACGTCGCGCAAATCGAGCCAGAGCGCCTTGTCAAAGTAGCGCACGGCCGCCCTCTCAAGGCCGTTCTGCGCCGCGAAGAGGGCGTGCGTGGCGAAGCTCAGCGTCGAGTCGTGCAGGCAGAGCGGCTCGAAATCCTCCCAGGCGGCGAGCTTTTCCTCCCGGCTGAAGAGCCCCGGCAGGCGCGTCATCAACAGCAGCACGTCCGCCTGCTTGATCACGCGCAGGCGCTGCAGGGCGTCGAAGCAGACGCGGGAATAGGCCGCCGTGTCGTCGGGCTTGAGGGCGGCCATGTCGGCCGGCTCAAGCAGGTGGAAGGTGTCGTCCTGGCGGTAGCGCCCCGTCTGCGGGTCGCGCGGCAGCTTCAGCTTGCCGGCGAGCTCGCGCCACTCCCCGAGCTCCCTGCCGCTCAGCCCCAGGCGCGCGTACTGCTGCGCGTCGCGCCCGGCGAGCGCCGCGGCGGCGCGGCCGGCGAGCTCAAGGTGGCGCCTTATCATGCAGTTGGTGTAGAGGTTGTTGCTGGTGATGCCGCAGTACTCGTCCGGGCCCTTGCAGAAGAGCAGGTTGACGCCGTCCGGCGCGGGCGTCACGCGGCTGGGCCAGAAGCGCGCCGTCTCGCAGAGCATCTCCGCGCCGCCGCGGAGGAGGAAGTCCCCGTCCTGCGTCCAGTCCATGTACTGCCCGGCGGCGTAGGCGATGTCGGCGGTGACGTGGACCTCGCTGCAGCCGATGTCCCAGCTCTCGCACTGCTCGCTGCCGTCGAGCGCCACCATCCAGGGGTAGCGCGCGCCGGCGGCGTTCATTTTTTTTGCGTGCGCGCGGGCGGCGGGCAGCGTGCGGACGCGGAAATCCAGCAGCTTCCGCGCCGCTTCGGGGTCCGTGAGCAGCGCGAAGGGCAGAACGAACATCTCCGTGTCCCAGAAGCAGCAGCCCTTGTAGCGCGTGTGCGTCAGCCCGCGCGCGCCCACGCTCACCGTGCCGTCCCGCGCCGGGAGGTTGGCCAGCAGCTCGTATATCACCCAGCTGAGCGCGCTCTCGCTCTCCTCGTCGCCCTCGATGCGCACGGCGCAGTTTTCCCAGCGGCGCGACATCTGCTCGCGGGCGCGATCGAGGGCCGCGCCGTAGTCCGCGGCGGGCTCGAGGGAGCCGATGCGCGGATCCGCGTCGCGGCTCGTGCGCACCTCGCAGACGGCGTCGAGCGCGCGGCCCTCGCGCCTCTGGCTGAGCGTATAGCCGATCTCCAGCCCCGTCCAGCGTGTCGAGAAGCGCTCGCGCGCCCCGTCCGCGCCGAGCGGGCGGAACATCTGCACGACCTCGCTGTTCTCCTTCACCTGGTCGTCGGGGATGGTGGAATTGCTGATATCCCTGTCGAGCGAGAAGCGGAGCTCTCCGTCGCCCTCGAGCTCGGCGCGCATATAGAGCCGCTCGGGCTCGTCCATGGGGAACACGCGCCGCTCCGTCACGCGGGCGGCCCTGCCCGCGGCGGCGACGGCGTAGTCCAGCCGCAGCTCGCCGGTGTCGAGGTCCAGGCGGCGCCGCACCTCGGAGCAGAGCCGCGCCTTTTCCCCGCCCAGCGTTATCTCCAGCCTGGGGCTGGGCAGGGCGACGAAGTCGGTGAGCTCCGTGTGCCCGGAGAGCCTGTCGAAGATGCCGGCGACGAAAAGCCCGGCGTCCAGCGGCCGCGGCTCGGGCCGGAACAGCGCGCAGCCCCGCAGGCCCATGCGCCCGTTGCCGGTGAAGAACACGCTCTCCAGGAAGCGGTCGCAGAGCGCGCCCGAGGCGCTCACCGTGCGCGCGCGGAGCCTGACGTCATTCCTCATGGGCGGCGCCCCCCCAGCGCGTATCTCAGCGCGTGGCAGACAAAGCCCGCGCAGGTGGCGAAGTGCCCGCCGGTGGCGCACTCCCCCGTGTGCTCGTCCACGCTCTCGCAGATGATGCCGTTGTCGAGCGGCGCGCGGCGCAAAAAGTCCAGCGCGCGCTCCGCCTCCCCGGAGAGCAGGCTGTTGCCCACGCTCAAAAGCCAGGGGTGCGGCGCGTGGGCGCAGCCGATCTCGGCGAACTCGCAGCCCGCAAAGCTGTAGGCGTAGTCGCCCGAGCGTATCATGCCCACGGTGTTGCGCCACACCGGGTCGTCAGAGGCGCAGAAGCCGAGATAGGGCAGGAGCAGCAGCGAGCCGGGCGGCTCGTCGTAGACGTCGCTCCCGCCCGCCATGTCCGTGCTCCAGACGAAGTACCTGCCGCCCGCGCCTTCGGCCGTGCAGTGCTCGTACACCGCCGCGCGCACGCGCTCCGCCTCCGCCTCCAGCGGGCCGTAGCGCTCCGGCCAGAGGTGTGCGAGCGCGCGCAGCGCGCGCCAGGCGAGGACGTTGTCATATGTGAGGTACGGGTATGTGCGCAGGTCGTCGGTGGGCATGAGGAAGGTCTCATAGAGGGCGGCGCCGCCGCTGCGCGCGGACTCCAAAGCGCGGCATATGCGCCCGGCCGCGCCCGTGACGCACTCGAGCGCGAGCACGCTCTTATCGCCCGTGGCTTTCACATAGCGCTCAAGGGCGATGATGGGCGCGAGCAGCTCGTCGAGCTCAAAGCCCGGCTCCAGCACCGTGCCGTCTATGTAGCGCGAGTGGACGCCTATATTCCGCGCCTGCCGGCCGAAGGCGTAGAGCAGGGCCTCGCGCGCCAGCTCATGGTCCGCGTCCAGCAGCGTGGGGAAGCTCCACAGCAGGCTGTCGCGGTCCCAGTAGGCGGCGGAAACGTAGTAGCGCGGGCTGCGGCTGGTGACCAGCACGCGCTCTTCCGTGTCCAGCGTGAGGCCGGTGGAGTAGAAGAGGCAGAAGAACATGTTCGTGTTGTAGAGCCGCTCGAGCTGCCCGTCCGCGCAGCGCCAGATGCGCGCGCCGAGCCAGTTTTCCGTCCGCTCGCGCTCATAGTCCCAGCCGCGGCGCAGCATCTCCTTGGCGCTGGTGGCGGCGGAGACCTCCTCGTACCCCAGGCCCCAGAAGAACGCCGTCCCCTCCCCCTGCCCGGGCGCGGCCGAAAAGCGCCGCGTGAGGCTGTAGCTGACGGCCCCGTCCGGCTCCACGCGCCATTCGGCGGCCACCGGGCGCTCCCACATGGGCGCGAAGGCCAGCAGCGGCAGCCCCGCGGAGAGCTCAAACACCGGCCCGCCGTTCCAGCAGCTGTGCCGGGCCGCCATCTCGCCGCGTATCTGCCGGTCCTCGTTGATGCAGAGCCAGGAGCTCTGCCAGCGGCCGCGCAGGCCGTATTCGACCTCCGCCGTCCCCTCCGCCGCGACGCCGAGGCGGTAGATGAAGCCGCGCTCGCCCACGCACGCGAGCACCTGCCCGGAGACGGCGAGCGGCCCCGCCTCCGCGGTGAAACAGGGTATCCAGTGCCGGCCGCGGCTCCAGCTCATGCGCCGCAGCGGGGCCTCCTCGCCGTTTATGCGCACGAAGGGCTCCATGAACGGCGCGCCCTCCCCTCCGCGCAGCTCGATGAGCCCCTTCGCGCCCATGTGCAGCACGGAGACGCTGCCGAGCGCGGCGGTCTTCTCGTCCAGGTCGGGCAGGGAGACATATTCGTTCCCCGTGGGCAGGTATTTTTCAGCCATGTGCAGCCCTCGCAATCTCATTTAATCGTTAAAATGATATCTCACATGTTATATTGGCAACATCATATCACAAACCGGGCTGTTGTCAACAGATTTTGTGAAAAAGTGAAAAATCCCTATTGACATTCAGCCGGCCATTGGCTAATATTAAGGCAGGAACAAGTTTAATCGTTTAAACGCACGGAGTGATATAAATGTCAGCACAGAGAGTAACGATGAAGGACGTGGCCAAGGCGGCGGGCGTCACCACGGCGGCGGTCAGCTATGCCATCAGCGGCAAGCGGCCCATCTCCGATGAGACGCGCAAGCGCGTGGAGCAGGCGATAAAGGACCTCGGCTACACGCCGAACATGGCTGCGCGCACGCTCTCCAGCGCGGGCAACGACAGCAAGCTCATCGGCGTCGTCGTGCCGCAGACGGAGGGCGAGGGCCGGCTGATGTTCCAGAATCAGTTTTACAGCGAGATCCTCGGCAGCATCGAGCTCTGCGCCCGGCAGCGCGGCTTCCACGTGCTCATCTCCGCCACGGACGCGAACGAGAGCTATCTCACCCTGGCCAAGGAGCGCAACCTGGACGGCATCATCGTCATCGGCATGTACCCGGACGAGTTCTATCAGCAGATGAAGAAGAGCCAGATACCCATCGTGCTCATCGACAGCTACTGCAACGACCACTACTACCACAATGTGCGCATCGACGACGCCTACGGCAGCTATCTCGCCACGAAGTACGTCCTTGAGCGCGGCCACCGGGACATTGCCTTCTTCTGCGGCCGGCTGAAGGACAACGGCGTCATGAAAAAGCGCCTTGCCGGCTACCGGGACGCGCTCGCCGAGTTCGGCCTGGAGTTCCGCGCCGGGCTGGTGTTCGAGGGCGACATCGACTACAAGGACGGCATCGCCTCCGCTGACCGCCTGCTGGACACGCACACACAGGCCACGGCGGTGGTCGCCGCGGCGGACATCCTCGCCATCGGCGCGCAGAAGGCGTTCTATGAGCGCGGCGTGCGCGTGCCGGAGGACATCTCCCTCATGGGCTTCGACGACCTGGAGGTCTCCCAGTACCTCACCCCCGGCCTCACGACCGTCCGGCAGCAGATATCCACCAAGGGCGAGAAGGCCGTCGAGCTGCTTATCCGCAACATCGAGGAGCCCGAGCTCACCAAGCAGGAGCTGATACTGCCCGTGACGCTGGTGGAGCGCGGCAGCGTGCGCAAGATCTAAGTTCAGCTAAACGTAGACAACGCGCGAGGCGGGCGGCGCCCGCCGGCACAGCGCGCACACACGGCCCACAACCCGCAGGGTATTGCGCCCGCGTCGATGAGTTCCAGCTAAAAGTAGACAACGCGCGAGTCTACAAGAGCATATTGAAAAACCAACAAGGAGGAAAAGATGAAATGAAGAAACGGCTGTTTGCCATTCTGGCCTGCTGCCTTTCGCTGCTGATGCTGCTCTCGGCCTGCGGCGAAGAGCCCGCCGCGGAGGAGAGCGCCCCGCCGGCGGAGGAGAGCGAAGACCCCGCCGAGGAGAGCCCGGAGAGCTCCGGGGACGAGCCCGTAACGATAACCTACTGCAACTTCAACTCCTCCGGCGGCAATGAGGAGACGCTCCAGCGCATGTACGAGGCCTTCCATGAGGAATACCCCAACATCACCGTGGAGATCGAGACCATCGCCATCGACGACTACTTCACCCAGATGCAGACCCGCGTGGCCGGCGGCACCGCCCCCGACTGCTACGAGATGAACATCGAGAACTTCGCCTCCTACGCCAGCAAGGGCGTGCTCGCCCCCATCGAGGGCGTGGACCTCAGCGGCCTGGACGAGACGGCGCTCTCCGCCTTCACCGTGGACGGCGTGCAGTACGGCCTGCCCGGCAACTTCTCCAACGTCGTCCTGGTCTACAACAAGGACCTCTTTGACCAGGCCAATCTCGAGTACCCGACCTCCGACTGGACGCAGGAGGACGTCCAGGCTGCCGCCGAGGCCATCCACGCCCTGGGCGACGACATCTACGGCTACTACCAGCCGCTGACCTACAACGAGTTCTACAAGGCCTGCGCCCAGTTCGGCGGCAGCCTGCTCAACGAGGACAAGACCGAGTTCACCATCAACTCCCCCGAGAACGTGGCCGCGGCCCAGATGATGGCCGACCGCGTGCTCGTCACCAACGTGCAGCCCACCGCCGAGCAGATGGGCGGCATGGGCGACTGGGACCTCTTCATGAGCGGCCGCCTGGGCATGATACCCACCGGCATCTGGGCCTTCAACACCTTCGCCGAGGGCTGCGACTTTGACTGGGACATCGCCATCGAGCCCGGCGAAGTGCAGAAGGCCACCCACTTCTTCTCCAACGCCTGTGTCGTCAACGCCGAGAGCGAGAACAAGGACGCGGCCATGACCTGGATCACCTGGCTCTGCTCCAGCCCCGCCGCGGCCGAGATCCGCATCGAGGCCGGCTGGGACCTGCCCGCTGTCAACGACGAGGCCGTGCTCGCGAGCTACCTCGACCTCACCCCGCCGGAGAACCGCGAGGCCGTTTTCGAGAGCCTTGACTACCTGGTGGTCCCGCCCGTCATCGAGGACTACGCCCTCATGAGCGACATCATCGGCCAGCAGCTCGAAGCCGCCGCGGCCGGCACCGTCACCGTGCAGGAGGCGCTCGACGAGGCGCAGGCCCAGTGCGAGGCGCAGATCAGCCTGGGATAAGCCAGAATTCCGGGGAGGGGGCCGCCCCCTCCCCATTTTGACAAGGAGAGTGAAAGGCCGTGAGACCAAAACGCAAGAGAGAAAAGCCCATACGCGGCCAGGGCGGCCTGCTCACGGCCTCGCCCTTCCTGCTGCCGAGCCTCATCGGCCTCGCCGTGTTCTCGCTGCTGCCGCTAGTCATCTCGCTCTTCCTCAGCCTCACGGACTGGAACGGGCTCGACCGGCTCGCCGACCCCGGCTTTTTCGCCGAGCACTTCGTGGGCCTTGAAAACTACCGGGCCATCCTGGGCGGCGGCGAGTTCTGGCAGGTGCTCGGCAACACGCTGGAGTACATCGCGCTCTACATCCCGCTGATGCTGGCCTGCTCGCTGGGCGTGGCCTACCTGCTCAGCCGCGAGCGCCGCGGCGTGACCGCCTTCCGCATCATCTACTACATCCCCGTGCTCACGAGCTGGGTAGCGGCGAGCATGATCTGGAAGAGCATGCTCTCGCCCCAGTACGGCGCGGTGAACGGCATCCTCGGCTTTTTCGGCATCGAGGGCCCCGGCTGGCTGCTGGACGAAAACTGGGCCATGCCGGCCATCGTGCTGGTGAGCGTCTGGAAGGACATGGGCTTTTTCGGGCTCATACTGCTCTCCGGCATGATAGGCATCAACAGGAACTACTACGAGGCCGCCTCGCTGGACGGCGCGGGGGCCTGGACGAAATTTGTCCGCATCACCCTGCCGCTGATGACGCCCGCCATCTTCTATGTGCTGGTGGTGAGCCTGATAAACGCCTTCCAGCTCTTCCCGCAGATCATGATAATGACCGACGGCGGGCCCAACGGCGCCACGCAGGTGATGGTCGAGCGCATATACAAATACGGCTTCCGCTACTACCGCATGGGCTATGCCGCGGCCTTTTCCTGGCTGCTGTTCGTCATCATCATGGCCTGTACGGGCTTGCAGATGAAAGTTCAGGAGAGGTGGGTGAACTATGACTCGTAAACGCATCGCCGGCGGCGCGGGCTATTACATCGTCGCCGTGCTGCTGGCCGTCGTCGCCCTCGTGCCCTTCGCCTGGATGATCTCCACCTCGCTCAAGAGCCGCGGCGCGCTGATGAGCATACCGATAGAGTGGATACCGGCGGAGCCCACGCTGGACGCCTACGGCGAGGTGTTCTCGCGCTTTCCCTTCCTCAAGACCATCGGCAACAGCCTTTTTATCACCTGCTCCTTCACGCTCCTCACCATCATCTCGGCGAGCATGGCGGCCTTCGCCTTCGCCAAGATACGCTTCCGCGGCAGCCAGGCGGTGCTGGCGCTCTACCTGGCGACGATGATGATACCGACGCAGGTGACGATGATACCGCTCTTCGTCGTCATGAACAAGCTCGGCCTCATCGACAGCTACGCGAGCGTGATACTGCCGGGCATCTTCAAGCCCTTCGCCGTGTTCATGCTCGTTCAGCAGATGCGGGCGATACCGGAGGACTTCCTGGACGCGGCACGGATAGACGGCGCGGGAATTTTCCGGGTCTACCGGCGCATAGCCCTGCCCATGTGCGCGCCGACCATCGCCACGCTGGCCGTGACGACCTTCATGGAGAGCTGGAACGACTACCTCTGGCCGCTCCTCATGCT
>DVOV01000102.1 GCA_018713375.1 Candidatus Scatomorpha stercorigallinarum
GATGTAAAGCGTCGCGTGAGTTTTGTATTGTGTATTATCACCAAGGGCGCTTACAGGCTGCCGGCGGCGAAAAAGACAAGGGAAAACCGCTATTTTTGGCCCGCCTTGCGGCGGCCGGGGAGGATAAAGAAAAAATGTCAAGCAGGGTGTTTCAAAGCGTCATCGTCCAGCTCAAGGAGGCCACGGACCGCTGCATTGGCGTGGCGGACGACCAGGGCTTCGTGATCGCGTGCAGCGAACTTTCAATGATCGGCTCCCACCTCGACGACCTGCAGTCTGCCGCCGCGGAGAGCCAGGAACAAATCTTCTGCTCATCCGTCAGAACATTCAGGCTGCTGGGCCAGGGCGGCGCCAGCTTCGATTACGCCGTGTTCGTCTCGGGGACGGACGCCTCGGCGAGGAGCATCTGCATCCTGGCCGGCGTGGCCATGAGCGAGGCTCGCACGAACTATGAGGAAAAGCACAACAAGGCGACCTTCGTCAAGAACATCATCTCCGACAATATCCTGCCGGGCGATGTGTACGTCCGCGCCAAGGAGCTGCACTTCGTCACCGACGTGCCCCGCGCCGTGTTCCTGATACGGCAGGTGGAGCGCACGGACGTGGCCGTGCTGGAGGTGATACAGAACCTCTTCCAGGACCGCCAGCGCGACTTCGTGCTCTCCGTCAGCGAGGCGGACGTGGTGGTGATCAAGGAGCTCACCAACGAGGACCACCCCGACGAGGTGAACAAGATCGCGGAGACCATCCAGAACACCGTCCGCAGCGAGCTGGGCGTCAAGACCGTCATCGGCATCGGCTCCCCCGCCTATCACCTGCGCGAGCTGGCCGACCGCTACAAGGAGGCCCAGGTGGCCATCGAGGTCGGCAAGGTGTTCGACACGGAAAAGACCATCATCAACTACGAGAACCTCGGCATCGGGCGCATAATCTATCAGCTCCCCACCACGCTCTGCGAGATGTTCCTCTCCGAAGTCTTTAAGAAGAACCCCATCGAGGCCCTGGACGCTGACACGCTGGACACCATCAACAAGTTCTTCGAGAACAACCTGAACGTGTCCGAGACCAGCCGCAAGCTCTATGTCCACCGCAACACGCTGGTGTACAGGCTCGAGAAGATAAAGAAGATTACCGGCCTGGACCTGCGCGAGTTCGATCACGCCATCGTGTTCAAGGTCGCTATGATGGTCAAAAAATACCTCGACTCGCAGAACAGCCTGAAGTTCTGAGGCCGGGGCGTATCTACCCAGGAGGTGAGGACCTATGGTCCAGATGAATGATGTGCGCATGGTGTACGACAGCAGCGGCACTGAGGCGCTCAACGACGTCGATCTGGAGATCAACGAGGGCGAATTCGTGTTCCTCGTGGGGCCGTCCGGCTCCGGCAAGACGACGATCATCAAGCTGCTCACCGGCGAGGTGCAGGCCAAGCAGGGCGAGATATCCGTCAACGGTTTCGACCTGCGCCGCATCAAGCGCCGCAAGCTGCCGCAGCTGAGGCGGACGCTGGGCGTTATTTTCCAGGATTTCCGGCTCATAGACAAGCTGACCGTCTACGAAAACGTGGCCTTTGCCATGCGCGTCGTGGGCGCCTCCGGCAAGGCGATAAGCGAGCGCGTGCCCTATGTGCTCGAGCTCGTGGGCCTCAAGGGCCGCGAAAAGCGGCGTCCGAAGGAGCTCTCCGGCGGCGAGCAGCAGCGCGTGGCCATCGCCCGCGCGCTGGTCAACTCCCCGCGCATGATAATCGCCGACGAGCCCACCGGCAACCTCGACCCGGTGCGCAGCCTGGAGATCATGCTCCTGCTGGAGAAGATCAACGAGCTGGGGACGACCGTCCTGGTCGTCACGCACGAGAAGGAGCTCGTGAACGCCTTCTCCAAGCGCGTCGTCGCCATCGACGGCGGGCACATCATCAGCGACGGAATGGACGGGTATTACAGCTATGAAATTGAATAGTATCGGATATCTCATAAAGTCCGGCTTCAAGGGCATATTCAGCCACGGGCTGATGAGCTTCGCCACGGTGGCCATCATCACGGCCTGCCTCATCATCATGGGCGCGTTTTCCCTGCTCGTTGTGAACATAAACGACATGATTGCCGGTCTTGAGGACGAAAGCAACGTCGTCGTCGCCTTCATCGACGAGAATCTCAGCCGTGAGGAGGCCGTCGCCCTCGAGCCCGCCATCCTCGCCGTCCCCAATGTGGACAGCGCCCAGTTCGTCACCCGCGAGGAGGCCGCGGAGGACTTCCAGTCCGATTACGACGAGGAGCTCTTCGACGTCATCACGGACGACACGTTCCGCGACCGCTATGTGGTACAATTGCAGGACATCAGCCTGATGGAGCAGACGCGCACGGACCTCTACGCCGTGGACGGCGTGGCCAAGGTGAACGCGCACCTTGAGTACGCTGAGGGCTTCATCACCGCGCGGAACATCGTCAGCGTCATCTCCCTGATACTGATCGTGATACTGATCGTCGTGTCCTTCTTCATCATGACGAACACCATCAAGCTGGCCACCTTCACCCGCCGCGAGGAGATCGCCATCATGAAGATGGTCGGCGCCTCCAACGGCTTCATCCGCTGCCCCTTCATCGTCGAGGGCCTGGTGCTGGGCCTGCTCGGCGGCGCGCTGGCCTTCCTGGCCGAGTGGGGCCTCTACGGCCTCGTCTCCAGCAGCCTGCTGGGCGGCCTCACGGGGACGTTCTTCAGCGTGGTGCCCTTCTCCGCCGTGATGTGGCCGCTGCTGGCCGCCTTCCTCGGCGTGGGCGTGCTGGTGGGCGTGTTCGGCGGCAGCAGCGCCATCCGCAACTATCTCAAGGTCTGACACCCCCGGGAGGGAACTAATGAAGCAGAAAAGATTAGCCGTACAGATCATCTGCATCGTCCTGGCGGCGATGTTCACCCTCTCTCTGGCGCTCATCGCCATAGGCTCCACGGGGGCCTACGCCATCGGCGAGCAGTACCAGGGCGAGATAGACTCCATCGAGGCCCAGAAGGAAGAGCTGCAGGCCGAGCGGGCCGGCATGCAGGCCGGCATCGACGAGCTGGAGGCCCAGCGGGCCAGCGTCCTTGAGCAGAAGGCCGCGCTGGACGCGCAGAACGAGCTCGCCCGCCAGGAGATCGAGCTCATCGACGAGCAGATCGCGCTCTACACCTCGCTGGTGGAGGAAAAGGCCCGCGAGCTCGAACAGGCCGAGGCCGAGGAGAGCGAGCAGCTCGACACCTACAAGACGCACATCCGCGCCATGGAGGAAAACGGCAAGTATACATATCTGGACATCCTCTTCCGCAGCGCCTCGCTCAGCGAGCTGCTGACGGCCATCGACCAGATAGGCGAGATCATGGAGGCGGACAAGCGGCTCTATGACGAATACTCCGCCGCCCGCGAGCACACGGAGGACGTGAAGGCCGAATATGAGGCCACGCTGACGGAGCTGGGCGCCGAGTCCGAGGAGCTGGCCGAGGAGAAGGCCGAGCTGGAGGAACAGATAGCCTCCGCCGTCGAGCTCATCACCGAGCTGGAGGAGGACCTGGAGCAGGCGCGCGCCGAATACGCCGCCAACGAGGCCGCCGAGGCCGCGCTGAATGCCCAGCTGGACGCCATCAACGCCCAGATAGCCGCCGAGGAGGAGGCCGCGCGGCAGGAGGCCATGCAGAACAACCAGCAGTATACGGGCCCCGGCTCCACCGCCACGGGCTCCTACATCTGGCCCTGCCCCTCCAGCACCTATGTCACCAGCCGCTACGGCTACCGCACGCACCCCATCTTCGGCGACGAGCGCTTCCACAGCGGCATCGACATCTCCGCGAACGAGGGCGCGACCATCATCGCCGCGGACAGCGGCACCGTCTCTGTGGCGACGTATGACTCCTCCTACGGCAACTACGTCACCGTCTACCACTCCAACGGCACTTACACGCTGTACGCGCACATGTCCTCCCTCGCCGTCAGCGCGGGGCAGACCGTCTCCCAGGGCGACACCATCGGCTACGCCGGCTCCACCGGCTGGGCCACCGGCCCGCACCTGCACTTCGAGATACGCTCCAACGGCGGCACCGTAGACCCGCTGGCGTACTTCTCCAACTATTCCCTGGCGCCGGACGCCTGATAGGTCCCGCGCCATCCGCAAAGCCCGGGCGGCCGCCCATCCGGCCGCCCGCGCGCACGTTATATTCCCGGCGGCGGGCGCCCTCCCCCGCCGGCAATTTCCTGTCAGCGCCGCCGCGGGCGGCAGATCGGGGGTATTCAAATGAAGCAAAACGGCGGGCTCCTGCGCGCCATCGGCCGGCTGAGGATAAATTTCTGGATCGCCATGCTGCTGTGCGTGCTCTGCGTGGGCGTCACCTACGGCGTGGCCTCCAGCAATGCACGCAACGCCTTCGGCAGCGACGAGAACTACGCCCAGGCCATGAAATACCTTGAGGTGAAGAACACCATCGACGACTATTACATCGGCACGGTGGACGAGGAAGCCGTCTCCGCCGCCGCCTTTTCCGCGATGGTGGACTCCCTGGGCGACGTCTGGAGCTCCTACATGAGCCCCAGCGAATACCAGACCTACCAGCTCTATTCGTCCAACCAGTTCATCGGCCTCGGCGTCTCCATCGCCAAGGACGCCGACACCGGCGGCTTTGAGATCACCGGCCTCACGGAGGGCTCCCCGGCGGAGAACGCCGGCCTCGCCCGCGGGGACATCATCCTCACCGTGGACGGCGAGGACGTCACCGGCATGACCATCAGCGACGCGCGCAGCCTCATCACCTCGCACATCGACGAGTCCGTGGACCTGACCGTCGAGCGCAACGGCAGCCCGGTGGATTACACCGTCGATTGCCGCCTCATCTACGACGACCCCGTGAGCTACGAGATGATAAACGGCAACGTGGGCTACATCCGCATCGCCAATTTCGAGTCCGGCGCGGCGCAGAGCTCCATCAGCGCCATCGAGAGCCTGCTCACCGCCGGCGCGGAGTACTTCGTGTTCGACGTGCGCACCAACCCCGGCGGGCTGCTGAGCGAGCTCACCACCCTGCTCGACTACCTGCTGCCCGGCGTGGACATCTTCGTCTCCGTGGACAAGAGCGGCGAGGAGACGGTGGTCACCTCGAACAACGTCTGCCTGGACATGGACATGTGCGTGCTGGTGAACGCGGACAGCTACTCCGCCGCGGAGTTCTTCGCCGCCGCGCTGCAGGAATACGGCTGGGCCACCATCGTCGGCGAGCACACCACCGGCAAGGGCCGCAGCCAGCAGACCTTCGAGCTCTCCGACGGCAGCGCGCTGCACCTCTCCACGGCGAAATACCTCACGCCCAAGCGCGTGGACCTCTCCGAGCAGGGCGGCGTGGCCCCGGATATCGAGGTCGCCCTCAGCGGCAACACCGACTCCCAGCTCGACGCGGCCGTCAGCCAGCTGCTTTACGGTTGACAGCCGGACTAAACTCAACTATAATATCAACGTGAAAAAGGCCGCCGGCCTTTTTCACATGTTTTGCGTCAAAACGGCCCTGTGGCCCCGATATAACGATTTGGAGGAAATGGCAATGTCTTCTTCGGAAAAGATCAAAATGAGCCAGGAGCGCTACGACTCCCTGGTGGAAGAACTCAACTACCTGGAGACCGTGCGCGAAAAGGAGGTCTCCGAGCTGATAAAGGAGGCCCGCAGCTTCGGCGACCTCTCCGAGAACAGCGAATACGACGAGGCGAAGACCGAGCAGGGCAAGCTCTACTCCAAGATCGCCGAGATGAAGGTCCTCATCGAGAAGGCCGAGATCATCGAAAAGACCGAGACGGCCGAGGACGTCGTCGCCCTCAGCAGCCACGTCAGGCTGCTCGACCTGGAGGAGAACGAAGAGGTCGATTACCACATCGTCGGCTCGCAGGAGGCCAACCCCATGCAGGGCCGCATCAGCGACGAGAGCCCCATCGGCCGCGCCATCCTCGGCCGCCGCGTGGGCGAGACGGTGACGGTGGAGGCCCCCGCCGGCAGCGTGCAGATGAAGATACTGGCCGTTGAGAACAGCTGAGAGGCAGGGGGATATATGAGCGAGGAGACCAAGAACGCCGCCGCGGGCGAGGAGCTCTCGGAGATCCTGCGCGTCAGGCGCGAGAAGCTGGACGAGCTGCAGAAGGCCGGCCGCGACCCCTTCCGGGAAACGAAGTTCGACCGCAGCGCCTGGTCGGACGAGATAAAGGACGGCTACGAGCGCTTTGAAGGCCAGACCGTGTCCGTCGCCGGGCGCATCATGTCCAAGCGCGGCATGGGCAAGGCCATATTCTGCCACATAAAGGATGACCACGGGCAGATACAGCTCTATATCCGCTCGGACGCCGTCAGCGAGCAGGAATTCGCGGACTTCCGCAAATACGACATCGGCGACATTATCGGCGTCACCGGCTACGTGTTCAAGACCAAGACCGGCGAGATAAGTATACATGTCCAGGGCGTCAAGCTGCTCGCCAAAAGCCTTCGCCCGCTGCCGGAGAAGTTCCACGGCATGACCAACGTGGAGCTCAAGTACCGCCAGCGCTACGTGGACCTCATCATGAGCGACGAGAGCCGCCGCAACTTCGTCATCCGCTCGAAGTTCGTCAGCTATGTGCGCCGTTTCCTGGAAGCGCGCGGCTTCATGGAGGTGGAGACCCCGGTGCTGAACACCATCTCCGGCGGAGCGACGGCGCGGCCCTTCATCACCCACCACAACACGCTCGACATGGACATGTACCTGCGCATCGCCACCGAGCTGCCGCTCAAGCGGCTGATCGTCGGCGGCATCGAGCGCGTCTATGAGCTCGGGCGCATCTTCCGCAACGAGGGCATGGACACGCGGCACAACCCCGAGTTCACCACCGTCGAGCTCTATCAGGCCTACACGGACTATCACGGCATGATGGACCTCTTCGAGGAGCTGCTGAGCGGCGCCGCGATGGAGATACTCGGCACCTACGAGCTGGACTGGATGGGCGAGCACATCTCCCTGGCCCCCGGCTGGCCGCGCCTGACGATGGCGGACGCCGTCAAGCAGTATGTGGGCATCGACTTCATGGCGATAGACGGCGACGAGGAGGCCGTGGCCGCCGCCCGCGCCGCCGGCGTGGACATGGACGGCAAGGAGCCCACCTGGGGCCACGCGCTCTATGAGTGCTACGACCAGCTGGTGGAGGACAAGATCGTCCAGCCCACCTTCATCACCGACCACCCGGTGGACGTCTCCCCGCTGGCCAAGCGCAGCCCACGCGACCCGCGCCTCACCGAGCGCTTCGAGCTCTTCATCTGCCGCAGCGAGATGGGCAACGCCTTCAGCGAGCTGAACGACCCCATCGACCAGAAGCAGCGCTTCCTCAAGCAGGTGGAGCTGCGCGCGAAGGGCGACGACGAGGCCGGCATGATGGACTACGACTTCATAAACGCCCTCGAATACGGCATGCCCCCCACGGGCGGCCTCGGCATCGGCATCGACCGCTGCGTGATGCTGCTCACCGGCTGCGACTCGATAAGGGACGTGATACTCTTCCCCACGATGAAGCCGCTGGAGGTGCGCAAGGACGACAAGCCCTCCGTAAAGGAGACGCTGAGCCAGGCCGCCGAGGTCATCGCCGCGCAGCTCCATGGCATGCCGGTAAATGAGGCCCCCATCGACTTCTCCAAGGTGGAGATCGAGCCGCTATTTGCGGACTTCGTGGACTTTGAGACCTTCAGCAAGTCCGACTTCCGCGCCGTCAAGGTGAAGGCCTGCGAGGCCGTGAAGAAGAGCAAAAAGCTGCTCAAGTTCACGCTCGACGATGGCTCGGGCGCCGACCGCGTGATACTCAGCGGCATCCACGAGTACTACGAGCCGGAAGAACTTGTCGGAAAGACCTGCATCGCCATCACCAACCTGCCGCCACGGAAGATGATGGGCATCGACTCCTGCGGCATGCTCATCTCCGCCGTCCACCACGAGGAGGGCGAGGAGCGGCTGCACCTGCTGATGGTGGACGACCACATCCCCGCCGGCGCAAAGCTCTATTGAGAACAAAAAACGGGCAGCCATACGGCTGCCCGTTTTCGTCCTGTTTCCCGCCTGCCGACTGCCTGCGGCCCGCCGCGGGTGGCGCTTATTCGCCGCCCCGGCGACGCTTCGAGAGCTCCAGCCCTTCCTTGCCGCTGAGCTGCTCTATCTCCAGCGCGAGCACCGCCGTGCGCGCGAGCGAGCGCTCCACGGACTGCATGAAGCGCTCCTCCGTGCTCTCCGGCGCGTATTTGCCCGCCAGCAGGCGCAGCGCGGCGGTCTTTTCCTCCGCGCCGGTCAGCTCGCGCACGCGCCCGAAGGCGATGACGCTGCGGTAATAAGTGGTGTATTCCTCAGCCACCACCTCGTCGCTGTCCACCACGCAGAAGGACGCCCGCGCGTCCCGCCGGACGGCGTCCAGCTTGTGGCCCTCACACGCGCAGTGAAAATATACCGTCCCGGCGCTGTACACAAAGCTCAGCGGCACGGCATAGGGCCAGCCCCCATCCCCGCTGACGGCCAGCACGCCGTGCGGGGCCTTTTCCAGTATCTCCTTGCAGGCCTCGTCCGGCAGGGCCTGCCCTTTCCTGCGCATTTCCCTGAACATCGTATTCCCTCCTGCTGAGTTTTTACCAGCATAGCAAGACCGGCGGCGCTTGTCAAGCCGCCGGTCGCCGGGGCCGCGCATAAAAATGCCCGGCGGGAAGGCCCGCCGGGCGTTTTTTTATTCCTTGTCCGCCGTCTCGCGCCGGAGGGCCTCCAGACGCCGTGAGACCTCCTCTGCCGGCTCCTGCAGGCGCTTGAGCATATCTTCAAGCATGAAGCGCGAGCCCGCCAGCGTGGCGTAGGTGGCGCTGCGCGCCTTGCCGGCGGCGGAGAGGTCCTTCAGGTTGAGCTTCACCAGCTCCAGCTCCAGCTCGATGCTCTCGTACTGGTCCTCGTAGCGGCCGAGGGCGGCGAGCAGCTCGGCCTCTCCCCTGCCCGCGGCCTCATACTCCCCGCCGGGCAGGAGTTTCGTCAGTCTTTCCATGTGCTTTCTCCTCTCAGTTGCGGGCCTTTTTGGCCGGGATGGGGCGGTTGTCGCCGTGGCGCACGAACAGCATCGTCACGAAGGCCAGCAGGACGAAGGCCGCGCCGTAGGGGAACAACGTGGTCATGCCCAGCTCGTCCATCATGAAGCCGGAGATGATGGGCGTGAGCGTCTGCGCGGCCATGCTGGCCGTGTAGTAGAAGCCCGTGTACTTGCCCACGTCGCCGCCGCGGGAGAGCTCGACCACCATCGGGTAGCTGTTGACGTTGATCGTCGCCCAGCCGATGCCGGCCGTGGCGAAGAGCAGGTTCATCACCATCACCGGGCTGCCGGCGCGGATGAAGCTGGCGGCGAGGAAGCTGCCGCCGAGGATGACGATGCCGATCAGTATCGTCTTGCGGCGGCCGATACGGCTGGCCAGCGCGCCCACGGGGATGTAGGCGACGATGGCCGCGCCGGTGGCTATCATCAGCGTCAGGTTGTAGTCCAGATCGAGCACGCTGGAGGCGTAGACCGCGTATTTGCTGGTGACGGCGTTATAGCCGAAAAACCAGAACACGACGCTGGCCAGTATCAGGACAAGGCTGCGGAACTCGCCTTTGGAGAGGCGGCGGTCCCCGGCGTTGGGGTCGGCGTCCTCCTCCGTGGCGATGTTGTATCTGCGGCTCTCCTCGTGCATCTCGTGCACCAGCCGCGGCTCCTTCACCTTCCAGAGGAAGATGAACAGCGAGACGAGCATCAGCGCGCTCACCGACGCGAAGAAGAATGTGTAGCTCATGAGGGCGTTCTCCGCCTTGCCGGTGCCGAAAACGGCGCCCAGGCCGAGGACGATGATGCCGCCGGCCGCGCCCATCAGGTTGATGACGGCGTTGGCCTTGCTGCGCAGTGGCTTTATCGTCACATCGGGCATCAGCGCCACCGCCGGCGAGCGGAAGGTGGCCATGCTGAGCAGTATCAGCAGCAGCACCACGACGAAAAAGATGAGCGGCATGTGGTCGTTGGCCGTGGCCTGCGCGGCGTAGGCCTGGCGCGCGGGCACCACATAGTTCGTATACTCGGGGTTCGCGCTGCCGTCGCTCTCCGTCATCTCGATGGCGGCGAATTCCTCGCGCGTGAACTCCTCCTGCACCACGAACTCCACGCCGTCCGGCGTGGTGGCCGTGAGGCTGGCGTCCCAGAGCGTCTCCTGCGCGGTGGGGTTATCGACAGCCACCGGCTGCAGCGCTTTGAGCTGCATGTCGTCGGCAAAGCTGAGCACGACGAAGAGGACGGAGGCGCAGACCGTGCCGAAGATGATATAGGGCGTGCGGCGGCCGCGCGGGCTTTTGCACTTGTCCGAGAGCGTGCCGAAGAGCGGCAGCAAAAAGAGCGCCAGCACGTTGTCCGCCGCCATGATGACGCCGGAGAGGCTCTGCGACATGCCGAACTTGTCCGTCAGTATCTTGGGGATGATGGTGTCATAGGCCTGCCAGAACGCCGTTATCAGGAAGAAGGCGAAGCCCACGAAGATGGTCTTTTTGTAATTCAGCTTCATGTTTTACCTCCCCGGGGTGAAAAGTTCACATTTACAAGTTTATACTATTATCCGTCACAATTCAACACAAATTAAAGATTTGACGTAAAGCTTACCGTGTTGTAAAATGGACTTAAAAAAGCGAGGCCGCGGCGCTGAGCTGCGGCGGACAGGAGGTCTGGCCTGATCTATGGGTAAAAAGCTCGCGCTCTGCCTGGGCGCTGCGGGCGTCGCCGCCGCCGGCGCGTTCGCGTTCCTCATCGCCCCCGGCCGCCGGGACGAAAAGCTGACCGCGCCCTTCTACGGCCGCAATTTCGCGCACCGCGGCCTGCACAAAATGGACAGGAGCGTCCCTGAGAATTCCATCCCCGCCTTTGACGCCGCCGCCCGCATCGGCTACGGCGTGGAGCTGGACGTGCGATTGAGCGCGGACGGCGAGGTGGTGGTGTTCCACGACGACGACTTGAAGCGCATCTGCGGCGTGGACAGCCGCGTGGACGAGCTCAGCTGGGCTGAACTCAGCCGGTTGAACCTCTGCGGCACGCCCAACCGCATCCCCCTGCTCAGCGAGGTGCTCGCCGTCATCGACGGCCGCTGCCCCATCATCGTCGAGCTCAAGCGCAGCCGGCGGCACGCCGAGCTCTGCCGCAAGACTTACGACATCCTCAGCCAATACCACGGCCGCTGGTGCGTCGAGAGCTTCGACCCGCGCATCGTGTTCTGGTTCCGCCGCCACGCGCCGCAGGTGCTGCGCGGGCAGCTCTCCGCGCGTATGCACGAGCTGGCGCCGGGCTGCGGCAAGTTCCAGGCCTTCGCCCTCAGCCGCCTGCTGACGAACTTCATCGCCCGGCCGCACTTCATCGCCTATCAGGTGGGGCGCAAGCCGCTCTCCGTCCGGCTCTGCGAGCTGATGGGCGCCATGCGCGTCGGCTGGACCAGCCTGGAGTGGAAAACGGAGGAAAAATACGACGCCGTCATCTTCCAGTACTACCGCCCGCGTGTGAAGTACAAATAAAAAGTCAAACGCCGGCCTCAAAACGGGGCCGG
Source organism: Candidatus Scatomorpha stercorigallinarum (assembly GCA_018713375.1). Next base: position 11,589 of record DVOV01000102.1, read on the forward strand.
CGTTTTTTCTGCGGTATCCGCGCCCTTCCGGCGCTCACTCGCTGTAGAGCTGCCAGTAACGCATGAGGATGGTGGCCAGCTGGGCGCGCGTGAGCATGTCCTTCGGCACCAGGCGGCCCTCCGTGTCGCCCTGCACGATGCCCAGGCCGTCCGCCCAGAGCACGGCCTCCACCGCCTCGGGATCGACCGCGTCCATGTCCGGGTAGGCGCCCTCGCCGGAGGCGGAGGTGTCGCCGCCGAGTATTTCCGTCACTTTATAGAGCGCCAGGAGCAGTTCCTCGCGCGTGGCGGGAAGATCGGGCAGGAATTCCCCGTCCTCCGCGCTCATGACGCCCTCGGAAACGCACCAGGCGGCCGCTTCGGCATACCACGCGCCGCTCTCCACATCGCTGAGACCCGCCGTGCCCGCCTGCGGCTCGCCGGCCATGCGGTGCATCAGCGTGGCCACCATGCCGCGGCTGAGCATGTCGTCTGGCGAGAACGTGCGGTTGGAGGTGCCGCGCAGCAGGCCGTTGACATAGGCGTAGTATACCGCGCCGGCAAACCAGCGCGTCCCGCCCACGTCGTCATAGGGGCTGTACCAGCGGGCAATCTCCGCGCACTCCTCCGCCGTCAGCGAGCGCGTGTCCTCCGCGGCGTTGACGCCGTTGGCCGCGTCTTCCGCGTCGGCGGCGGCCAGGTATTCGGAGATGGGCGTGCCCTCCATGCGGCAGGGGCGGGACATGATGCGCAGCTGGCTGGCGGCGTCCGCGCCGTCCACGAAGTAGTTGGCGGCGGTGCCGCGGGCGTTGGCGCCGCCCATAAGTATCTGATAGCCCGTGTTGGCCAGCAGCAGCGCGTCGCCCTCGCTGCTGCGGCGGGAGTAGGGATAGGCCATGGTCGTGGGGGCGGCGCCCGTCCAGCCGCCGATGCAGCTGACGCAGAGGTCATAGTCCGCCTTCACCACGGCGGCGTACTCCTCGGCCGTCTCCCCTTCCTTCATGCTCGCGCCCGTGCGGCCGTCGTTGTTGAAGCGGTGCAGGCCGTAGGTGTGGCTGCAGAGGTTGATCTCGCCGCTGCGCTCCATCTCCATGAGCTCCTCCCAGACGCAGTAGGGCGCGCTCTGGCCCACGCGCGTGCCGCCTCCGTGCACCAGCTCCCAGGCGGAGTCGATGTTTTCGCCGATGAGGTTGAAGTCCGCCTTCGCGCGGTATTCGCGCAGCAGCGGCCAGCCGTTTTTGTAAACGCCCTCGGTGCCGTCGTCGATGGAGATGATGACGGCCTTCGGAGGCAGGGGCTTGAGGCCGTTGATATAGTCGATCACGTCGTCGGACGTGATGGTCGTGTAGCCGTTCTCGCGCAGCCATGCGAGGTCGGCTGCGAAGTCGGCCGGCCGCAGGGAATACTCCTCAAACTCCACGCCCTGGGCCTCGTCGGCCTCGGTTATGAAGTTGTGGTACATGACGACCGACACCTTGCTCAGCTTCTGCCCGTTGGCGCCGGCCCGGATGGGCTCGCTGCGCGCGCCTGCCGTGCCGTCCGCCGCCACGCCCTCCACGGCATAGTACATGGCCGTGGGCCACTCGGCCTCCGCATCGCGGAAGGAGCCGCCCTCCGCCGTGCCGATGAGCTCGTATTCCCCGCCGGCGCTCGCCGCGCGGTAGATGTTGTAGGTATACCCGTCCTCCGCCTCCCAGATGAGCATGACGTTATTGGGGTCCTGCCATGTGGCGCTCTGCACGCTCCATGCGGGCGCTTCGGCGGCGGACGCCCCCGTCAGCAGCAGGGAAACCGCCAGCACGGCGCTCAGCAGCGCAGACAGCGTCCTCTTGACCATATCATTTTCCTCCTTGCCGCGCACAGGCGCGTTTTCATATTATAAATTCTGTCATAAAAGATATCACGCCCACGCGCTGCCCGTCAAGCCGCAGGCACAAAAAAGCGGCCCCCTCCCAGGGGCCGCTTCCTTTTTCGTATTTCAGGCGGACATGCGCTCGTACTGGAAGGAGACGTCGATGACTACGTTCTCCGCGGGCATGGTGAAGAAATAGCTGCCGTCCTCCGCGCGGTTGACCTCCAGGCAGGAGCCGGCGGCGGTGATGGCGGCGATGGAGGCGGTCTCGTAGCCGCCGTAGGGGCTGATGGTGAAGCTGACGGTGCTGCCCTCCGCGCTGTTGGAGGCGTTGGGCGTGACGGCCCCGCCGCGCTCGGCGTTGGCGGTGATCTCAAAGGTGCTGCCGCCGCTCTGCCCGTAGAGCTCGGGCAGGGCTCCCGCCACCGCATCCGGCCCGCCGTTGTTGCCGGAAGCCGTCGTGGGGAAGGAGAGAACGGAGAAACAGAGCACCGCTATGAACATCAGCATCGGAAGCGTAACGCTGTTCTTCTTCATCGTGGCAGGGACCTCGCTTTGATTAACATAATACTTATTGGTAATATAATGATACTTGTAATTATGTAAATTTGCAACCAAAAATTTAGATACACTTGGTTACAAAATGTACATAATAATTACGAATCCTTTTCGCGCCCACATGCGTTCCGTATCAATTTGGGCGCAAAAGATCCGCCGGCCATAGCGGCCGGCGGATCTGCCGGGTATTTATGTTTTTCAGAGCTTGAGGTCGCCCTCTTTTATCCAGCCTATCCGGCGGCACAGCAGCCCCAGCGCCCAGCAGATGACGGCGG
>DVOV01000103.1 GCA_018713375.1 Candidatus Scatomorpha stercorigallinarum
ACCGGGCACTTCGCCACCACCGCGCACTTCTTACATGCGTTGCAGCTGTCCTCGTCGTATTCCGGCACGCTCTGGCCCACTATGCCGAAGTCGTGCAGCCCCGGCTTCACGCAGTTGTTCGGGCAGCCGCCGATGCCTATCTTGAACTTGTGCGGCAGCTTCACGCTGTGCCAGCCGAGGTAGAACTCGTTGTAGATGCGGTCGGCAAAGGCCTGCGTATCCGCCAGGCCGTGCACGCACACCGTGCCCTTGCAGGGCACGACCGGGCGCACCACGCTGCCCGTGCCGCCCGTCACCAGCCCGCAGGCCTCCACCGCGGCGACCAGCGGCTCCACGTTCTCATAGCTCACGCCCTGGATCTCCACGGTGAGGCGCGTGGTCATGGCGATGCGCCCGTCGCCGTACTTCTCGGCCGCGTCCGTCAGCGCGCGGAGCTGCGCGTTCGAGAACACGCCGTTGCTCGACACGACGCGCGCCACGAAGTGCTCCCCGTCGTTCGTCATTATTATCCCCCGGCCCTTCAGTGCCTTCTTTTCTTCTTCGTTTATCTTGAGCATGTGTTTCCCTCCACATACGAAATATGCGACAATTATATTCCATAATCGCCGCCGTGGCAAGCGCAGAGTTCATACAGTTTTGTTATATTATGCATCACTTCAGCGCAGCGGCAGCCCGGGCGGCGGCTTCGGCGTCCAGGTGCGAGGTGTCTATTTTCCGCGTTTCCAGCGCCGCGTAGAGCGGCAGATAGGCCAGCGAGCGGCCTATGACGTCCGCTGGGCGCGCGCCGCGCGCCACGTCGCGCTCCAGGCGGGCGCGCAGGGCCTCCGGCGAGGCCGTGAGCGAGACGCTGACGGTGCGGCAGCCGGAGAGGTCGAGCCCGGAGAGTATGCCCTCGATGATCTCCTGCCGGTGCATCACCCAGCAGAAAACGACGTTCTCGTACTCCGAGCAGCGCAGGAAGCTGTTCAGCAGGAAGCGGATGTTGGAGAGCACCATGCGCTTCGTCTCCTCCGTTACCACAAAGGGGTCGGCGTCCCAGCACCAGTCGCCATCCAGCAGCACGGCGCGCGGCAGCATGCGCTTGAGGCACTGGCCCACGGCGCTTTTGCCCACGCCCATGGGCCCGCCGATGAGATAGAGCGTTTTCATGAGCTCACTCCTTCCAAAATGGTATTGTACACCGCGCCGGCGCCCGGGGCAAGGGCGCAAAGGGGCTGGCGCGGCGCGCGGCGGGATGTTATAATGGGCGCAGACAAAAGAAAGGCCAGGTGCAGCCATGAAGTACGACTTTACATCCATCATAGACCGCCGCGGCTGGGATGCGCTCGCCGTGGAGAGCATCGGCGCCGTGCCCGGCGGGCGGGTGCCGGACGCCCCGCGCGAGGGCTTCGACGCCATCCCCATGTGGATAGCGGACATGAACTTCGCCACCGCCCCCGCGATACCCGCGGCCATCATCGAGCGCGCGAAGCACCCGCTCTACGGCTATTTCGAGCCGCGGGAGGAGTATTTTTCCTCCATCATCGGCTGGCAGGCGCGGCGCAACGGCGTCACCGGCCTCAGGAAAGAGCACATAGGCTATGAAAACGGCGTCCTCGGCGGCGTGGTGAGCGCGCTGAACGTGCTTTGCTCGCGTGGGGACAAGGTGCTGCTGCACACGCCGACCTACATCGGCTTCACCGGCGCGCTGACCAACAACGGCTACAAGATGGTGCTCAGCCCGCTGGTGCGGGACGGGGAGGGCGTCTGGCGCATGGACTTTGAGGACATGGAGCGGCGCATCGTCTCCGAGCACATACACGCGGCCGTCTTCTGCTCGCCGCACAACCCCTGCGGGCGCGTCTGGGAGCGCTGGGAGGTGGAGCGCTACATGGAGCTGATGAAAAAGCACAACGTCTATGTGGTCTCCGACGAGATCTGGTCGGACATCATCCTCGCCGGCAATAAGCACGTGCCCACCCAGAGCGTGAGCGAGGACGCCAGGCAGCGCACGGCGGCCCTCTATGCGCCCAGCAAGACCTTCAACCTGGCGGGGCTCGTGGGCAGCTATCATGTCATCTACAACGACTGGCTGCGCGAGCGGGTGGAGAAGGAGTCCTCCCTGGCGCACTACAACGAGATGAACGTCCTCAGCATGCACGCGCTCATCGGCGCGTACGGCGAGGAGGGGCAGGAGTGGCTCGGCGAGCTGCTGCAGGTGCTGACGGCGAACGCCGAACTGGCCTGCGATCACATAGAGCGGCGTTTCGAGGGCGTCAGCGTGTTCCGCCCGCAGGGGACGTACATGCTCTTCATCGACTGCACCCGGTGGTGCGCGGCGCACGGCGTAGACATCGGCGCGCTCATCAAGCGCGGCTGGGACGTGGGCGTGGCCTGGCAGGACGGGCGGGCCTTCAACGGCCCCTGCCACATCCGCATGAACCTGGCGCTGCCGCGCCAGCGCGTGCAGGAGGCCTTCGAGCGGCTGGATAAATATGTTTTCAACGCCTAAGAAATGGAAAAGGCGGGGCAAAAGCCCCGCCTTTTTGCGTCTTGCCGTCAGATATAGCGCACGACCTCGCCGATGGGGCGGCTGGCCTCGTGCAAGGGGGAGGGGAGCGCGTCCTCCGCCCGGTAGCCGATGGGCATCACCAGCACGGAGCGCTCGTTTTCCGGCAGGCCGAGGGCGCGCTCCAGCTGCGTGTTGGGGTAATAGTTGCACCAGGTGGTGTAGACGCCCAGTTCGATGGCCCGCAGCATGACGTAGGTGGCGGCGATGCTCACGTCCTCCGCGCCGGAGGTCACGCCCGGCTCCAGCGGGTTCTGCCACTCTTCATTTTTGTCATAGGCGAAGAGCAGCACGGTGCCGGCGCCATAGGCGCAGTGCGTCAGCGCGTTGAGTTTTTCCAGGGCCTCCGCGCTCTGCAGGACGTAGATGCGCAGCGGCTGCTGGTTCTTGGCCGTGGGGGCCAGCATGGCGGCGGCGAGTATCTCGTCGAGCTTTTCCCGCTCCAGGGGGCGGGCGGAGTATTTGCGCACGGAGTAGCGCTCGCGCGCCATTTCTTTGAAGTCCATAAACTTTGCCTCCCGTTGTCGTTTGGATATATCATACCACCGGCGGACCCGGCAGGCAAGCGCCGCGTGGGGCGCAAAATATTGCGACAAATTTACTGTTCTGTAAATTAATTGCTTGTCAAAACGTGCGTTATGTTATATACTTTAAAACAGCAAGCGATTTAAAAAAGCCGGCGATCCCACTTTCACGCCGAGGCTTTTTTTATTGAATCTGCATCATCAGCCTCCGTGCCGGCAGGTAAAGCCGCTTGCCGGGGGCTTTTATTTTATACTGCGCGCTGGGGCAGCGAGGAGGGGGTGCCGCCATGGAGCGGAAGGAAAACAACAGGCGCGACGCCCGCAGCGAGCTGGAGTCCACGCTCGCACAGAGGTTTTACGCGATATTGAGGGTAGATCCGGCGCGCAATACGGTGCTCATCTTGCAGAGCCGGGACTTCCCCCAGTCCGTGGACACGGAGATGGACTGGGACGATTATCTGGAGCGCTACAGCCGTATATTGACTTCGTCGGGGCGTGAGCGGCTGCTCGGCGAGTTCTCCGCCCGGGCGCTGCTTAAGCGCGGAGCGGGCGGCGAGGGGCATTTTTCGTTCGACCTGCCCTATCTGAAGGGAGCCGCCACCAACTGGGTGACGGTGTCGGCCGACTTCGGCCGGCGCGAGGGAGGGGAACTCTACGCCTACCTCTTCGTGCGCCGGAGCAACGAGGAACACATGCTGCGCAGCATCATCGACACGTATGTGTACGACAGCTGCGATTATTTCGTCTGCCTGGACGTACATCACGACAGTTACGTCATTTTCAGCGGCAGCAAGCTGGAAAAGCGGCGGCTCAGCTCCTTCGGCAGCGGCTATGAGCGCGCGATGGTCGAGTACGCGAACAGCTACGTCGTGCCCGAGGAGCGCGAGTCGCTGATACGGAAGATGCGCCTGGAACAGGTGGTGAAGCAGCTCAACGACAGGGAGGTCTACTCCCTCACCGCCGGAGTGGAGGACCCGGAGCGGGGCTACACGCGCAAGCAGCTCACTTACCGCTATTACGACCGCCCGGCGGGCATGGTGCTGCTGTGCCGCACGGACGTGACGGAGATATACCTCGAGGAGCGGGCGCGGCAGAAGGAGCTGGAATTTGCCCGCGCGCGGGCGGAGCGCGACCCGCTGACCGGGCTGCTCAACTACGGCGGGATCAGCCGCCGCACGGAGGAGCTGCTGGAGCGCGGCGCGGGGCTGAGCGCGCTGCTGGTGCTGGACCTGGACGACTTCAAGCTGGTGAACGACACGCTGGGCCATCTGGAGGGCGACCGCCTGCTGTGGAAGGTGGCGCAGGTGCTGCAGCTGCAATCCGGCGAAGAGAGCCTGCAGGGCCGCGTGGGCGGGGACGAGTTCGTGGTGTTTTTGCACGGCCTGGCTTCCCGCGGGCGGGCCGCGGACTGCGCAAGGCAGATCTGCGAGGCCGTGAACTGCCTGACGCTGCCGGAGAGCGCGCCGCACGCCGTCTCGTGCAGCATCGGCGGCGCCTTCGGCCCGGAGGAGGGCGCGGACTATCAGACGCTGTTCCGCGCCGCCGACCGGCGGGCCTATGAGGCCAAGCGCCGGGGAAAGAACTGCTATCTGCTGGAGGGATGAGGCCGCGCGGCGGCCGCGAGCCATGAACGACGTTCTGCGCCAGGAAAAGAAATATTCGATAAACCTGCTGGACGCGGCGGAGCTGCGCCGGCGGCTGGGGCTCGTGATGCACGAGGACCGGCACAACGGCCCGCAGGGCTACGCCATCCGCTCGCTCTATTTCGACACGCCGGACGACCAGGACTTCCGCGACAAGGTGGACGGGCTGGAACTGCGGCGGAAGATAAGGCTGCGCACATACAGCCCGCAGGCGGGCTTCGCCATGCTGGAGATGAAGCAGAAACAGGGGCCGTACCAGCGCAAGCGCTCGCTGCGCCTGCCGCGGGAGGAGGCCGAGAGCCTCTGCCGCGGGGATTACGGCGTCCTGCTGCGCCACGGAGACCCCTTCGCCGCCGAGTGTTTCGGACTGATGCACTGCCGCTGCTACCGCCCGAAGGCGGTGGTGGAGTACCGGAGGACGGCCTATGTGGCGCGGGAGAACAACATCCGCGTCACCTTTGACGGCCAGATCGCTGCCACGGAGTCGAACTGCGGACTTTTCGATGAGCATCTGGCGCTCTATCCGGTGATGCCGGGCTCCCGGCTGGTGCTGGAGGTCAAATATAACGGATTCATGCTGAGCTACATCAAGGACGCGCTGAACGCCGTGGAGCGCTCGGAGCTGTCCGTGAGCAAATACTGCCTGGCCCGCAGCGTCACGCTGGGCGCCGAAGGCTGACAAAGCGGAGGGAAAACGATGAGAGAATATCTGCATCAGATACTGGAAACGAGCGGCGGCGACCTCAGCGCCGGCACGATAGCCCTGCGCCTGGGCGTGGCGGCGGTGATCGCTGCGTTCATCTTCCTGTCGTACCGCCTCAGCCACAGCGGCAGCGTCTACAGCGCCAAGTTCAACGTCACGCTGGCGGCGCTGACCGTCATCACCACCACGGTGATGATCGTCATCGGCAACAACATAGCGCTGTCCCTCGGCATGGTGGGCGCGCTCTCCATCGTCCGTTTCCGCACGGCCATCAAGGACTCGCGGGACACGGCGTATATCTTCTGGGCCATCGTGGTGGGCATCTGCTGCGGCGCGGGCGACTACATCACCGCGGGGGCGGGGAGCTGCGTGGTGTTCCTGGTGCTGCTCCTCTTCGGGCGCATCCGCACGGATAACCGCGTGCTGCTCATCCTGCGCGCCGCGCGCATCAACGAGGCCAAGGTGGAGGCGCTGATCTTCCAGTACTATGACAGGAAGGCCATTCTGCGGGCCAAAAACACGACGGAGGGCAGCGTGGAGTTCATCTATGAGCTGAACGGCAGGTACCTTGAGCGGCCCGTGAGCGAAAAGGCGGCCTCCGGCAAGAGCATCACGGACGCCGTCTATGAGCTGGGCGGCGTGGAATACTTCAACATCGTCACGCAGAACGACGACATCAGCGGCTGAGCGGGCGTTTGACGGACGATGGAAGGACGCTGAAAGGGGGCGGTGGCGTGAAATATAAGACACTGGGCGCGGCAATGGCGGCGCTGGTGCTGCTGTGCGCGCTGGCCGCCACCGCCGTGGAGGCGCAGGAGGGGCCCTACCGCGTGCACCAGCACCTGGAAGCGCGCTCGCCGGACGCCGGCTGCGGCTGCGACGGGACGGAGCTGTGCACACATCTGCCGCTGGTGGTCATCGACACGGGCGGCGCGGAGATACCGGGGATCGCCCTGGCGTCCGACGGGACGCCGCTGGCGGAGAGCGACACGGAGTATGAATACACCGACGTTACGCTGGCGGAGGACGGGAGCAAGACCATTGCCTGCGAGGTGCGGGTGGTGGACCACCGCGACGCGAACAACCACCCCGGCGACGAGCCCACGCTTGAGACCGCGGCCCAGATACGCATCCGCGGCAACACCTCCCGTTTGCACGACAAAAAGGGCTATCTGCTTAGAACCACGAAGGATGACGGACTGGCCAAAAGGGACGTGGAGATGCTGGGCATGGACGCACACGACGAGTGGGCGCTGCATGGGCCCTATCTCGACAAGAGCATGATGCGCAACTACATGTGGTACAACATCGCCGGCGAGATCATGGATTACGCCCCCAATGCCCGTTTCTGCGAGGTCATCCTCAACGGCGAGTACCAGGGGCTCTATGTAATGGTGGAGACCATCACCAACGGCGAGGGATGCCGGCTCAACATGACCTACCCGGAAAACGACAGACAGGCCGAGGTGAGCTATGTCGTCAGGCTGGACCGCGGCAGCAGTACCACCATAAAGAACATTAACACCTTCAGCATGTACACCCTGCGCACGCTCAACGCGATAGACATCGTATATCCCGGCCTCTCCAACCTCACCCCGGAGCGGGCGGAGTATATAAAGGACGATGTGTCTGCCTACGAAAAGAGCATCTACTCCTTCGATTACAACACTGAGCCCTACGCTTGGTGGAACTACGCCGACACGGAAAACATAGCGGATTACTACCTGATAAACGAGTTTACCTGCAACTACGACGTCGGAGGGCGTTCCACCTATCTCTACAAGGATATGCGCGGCAAATACAAGATGGTCATCTGGGATATGAACTCCAGCTGCGATAACTTTCACGACTCATATATGAATCCTCAGGGCCTGCACCTTCAGGCAATAACCTGGTTCGTCATGTACATGAGGGATCCGGGCTTTGTGGATCAGGTCATCGAGCGATACCGGGAGCTGCGAGAGACCGTCCTCAGCGATGAGTACATGCTTTCGTACATAGACGACGTGGTCGAGTACATAGCCACGGCGGTGGAGAGGAATTTCGAGGTATGGGGCTATTCGTTTGAGGATTACCGGCCCCTCGACCCTGACAAGCGCAACCCCGACAGCTTTGAGGAGGCCGTTGACCAGCTCAAGGAGTTCTGCGTCGAGCGCGGCGAATGGCTGGACGAGAACATAGAGGCTCTGCGCCAGTACGGCCACTACTCGGCCAACAAGAAGTACAACCATTGACGCTGCCGGAGGTGATGCGCGTTGAAAAAGTTCATACTCGGCGTCTGCATCATCATACTGTGCCTCTTCATGGGCTTTTACGCCTATTACGTGATGGGTATGTACGTCAATGTCGATCCCGGTGCGCCTGTGACGACCTTCATGAAAACTGACGAGGACACCATATACATGGAGCGCGGCGGGGAATACGTCCCCTTTGAGATACGCGGCGTGAACATGGGCGTGGGCATCCCCGGCGAGTGGGCCACGGACTACGCCATAGATGCGGAGACATACAAGCGCTGGTTCGGCTACATCCAGGAGCTGGGCGCCAACACCCTCCGCGTCTACACCATCCTGCAGGACGACTTCTACAACGCCTTTTACGAGTACAACACGGCCCGTGAGGCGGCGGGGGAGGAGCCGCTGTGGCTCATCCACGGCGTCTGGGTCAACGATTACGTGCAGTTTTCCCACCGCGACGCCTATGACGACGATTTCCTCCAGACCCTGCTGGAGGACAGCCGGACGCTGGTGGACATCCTCCACGGCGAGCGCGTGCTCTCCCTCGGCCGCGGCCTGGGCTCCGGCAGCTACCGGAACGACGTGTCGCGCTGGGTGATCGGCTACATACTGGGCGTGGAGTGGGAGGACGTGACGGTGGCCTACACCGACCATAAATATCCGGAGCGCAGTTCCTACCAGGGCGAATACATGGTCACCACCGCCGACGCCACCCCCTTCGAGGCCATGCTGGCGCGGGTCGGGGACAATATCATCGAGTACGAGACCACCCGCTACAAGCAGCAGCGGCTGGTGGCCTTTTCCAACTGGCCCACCACGGATCCCTTCTATTACTCCCCGGCCACCACGTTCTACCGCAGCAAATACTCCTCCATAAACGTCGAGAACATCACGCCCACCGAGAAGTTCATCTCCGGCTATTTCGCCTCCTACCACGTTTACCCCTATTACCCGGACTACCTCGAGCTCGACATGGAGGCGGCCGCCTACCGGGAGGAGGACCTGATAGAGGCTTACGGCGAAAGCCGCTATGAGAACATCCTCAAAGTCATCTCCAACATGGGCGCCGCCGACATTTACAGCTACATCGGCGAGAGCGATTACTACGACTCCAAGGGCCGCCTGAACACCTACCGTGCCTATCTCAGCGCGCTCAACAACTTCCACAACATCCCCGTCGTGATTTCCGAGTACGGCGTCACCACGGGCCGCGGCATGGCCCAGGTCGATAGAAACACGAACCGCAACCAGGGGCACATGACCGAGCAGGAGCAGGGGCAGGCCATTATCGACTGCTATGAGGACATCATGGACACCGGCAGCGCCGGCAGCTGCGTGTTCACCTGGCAGGACGAGTGGTTCAAGCGCACCTGGAACACCATGCACGCCGTGGACCTGGACAATACGCCCTACTGGAGCGACTACCAGACCAACGAGCAGTACTTCGGCCTGCTCACCTTTGACCCCGGCGAGGACGAGAGCGTCTGCTATGTGGACGGCGACGGCTCCGAGTGGGACGGAGGGGACGTGGTGATCGCGGACGGGGAGGCGAGCCTCTCCATGAAGTACGACGAGAAGTTCATCTACTTCTACCTGGACGGCGTGGACGCGCGCTCCGAGACGCTGTATATACCCATCGACACCACGCCCAAGACCGGCAGCACATACTGCCAGAACTACGGCCTCAACTTCTCGCGCCCCTGCGACTTCGTCATCTGCATAGACGGCGAGGACAACAGCCGCGTGCTCGTGCAGGAGCGGTATGAGGTGATACGGGCCATGTTCAGCGAGGAGTATTACAAGCTCAACGCCTATTTTGCGGGCACCATCCCGTATGCGGATACGCCGGTGTTCAGGAAGATATCCCTGCCGCTCATCCTGGAAAACCTGTTGCCCCCCGCCGACAAGAGCCTACCCCTCGGCGAGCGCTACGAGACCGGGGTGCTCCGCTACGGCAACGCCAACCCGCAGGCGGAGGACTTCGACTCACTGGCCGACTTCTGCTTCACGGACGATGGCGGCGTGGAGATACGCATCCCCTGGCAGCTGCTGAACTTTGCCAACCCCTCGGAGATGATGATACACGACGACTACTACGAGCACTACGGCATCGAGTACATACACATCGACGAGATGTACGTGGGCTTCTCCCGCGGGGACGGGGACGGCTGGCGCATACCGATGGCCGCCTTCCCGCTCGAGGGCTGGGGGACGGACGTCACCTATCACGAGCGGCTGAAGCGCTCGTACTACATCCTGCAGGAATACTGGGCGGGGCTGGACGGCTGACCGCCGGGAAGGAGGCGCGCCGTGGGCGCGGAGGTACTGCTATACGGCTACGGGATCGTGTGCCTGAGCATGCTGGTGTTCAACGTGATATACAGCCTGCACCTGCGCGCGGACGACCGGCGCACGCAGAAGCGGGTGGAGGTCATCCAACGGCAGGCGGAGGGGCAGCTGGAAGGACTGCGCGCTGATGTACATCAGCCGCTCCAGGCCAGCCATCTGGCCTGGATGAGGCGCCGGCTGGCGCGCATAAGCTACCTGCTGGCCTTCGACCGCTTCCTGGATGAGCAGGACACGGAAGAGCCGGCCGTCCGCGAATACCTGCGGCAGCTGCAGCCGGTGTTCCTCTATCTCTCCACGGTCTACTGGAAGCGGGAGGACACGCAGGCGGCCTATTACTGCCACTTCCTGGCACGGCACCGCCTGCAGCGGCACATGGAGCTGGACCAGGTGCAGCGGGTGGTGCTCTCCTATCTGAAAAAGGACAGCCTCTATTGCCGGCTGAACGCGCTCAAGGCCCTGTGCAGCTTCGGCAGCCCGGAGGTGCTGGGCGATGCGCTGGAGGAGCTGAGCCGCGACGGCGGCAGCCAGCTGCACGAAAAAATGGTCACCGAGGCGCTGCTCAGCTATACGGGCAGCGCGAAGGCGCTCATCGAGCTGCTGTGGCGGCGCTTCGAGCGCTTTTCGGCGCAGATACAGCGCGCGGTGCTGGACTACATACGCTTCCAGAGCGGGGACTACAAGCCGCAGATGGAGGAGATACTGCGCGACGGCGGGCGCGACAAGGAGCTGCGCCTGGCCGCCATACGCTATTTCGGGCGCTATCCCGACGAGGGCGTGCGCGGCGTGCTGCTGGGTTTTGTCCGCAGCGGCGACGCCCTGCAGTGGGAGTATGCGGCCATCGCCGCCACGGCCCTGGCGCGCTACCCGGGACAGGACGTGGTGGACGCGCTGATGGGCGCCATGCACAGCTCCAACTGGTACGTGCGCTACAACGCCTCCGCCAGCCTGGAGGCCCACGGCCTCAGCTATGAGGGCATGATGGACATACTCGCCGGCGACGACCGCTACGCGCGGGAGATGCTCAACTACCGGCTGGAATCCCGGCGGCTGCAGCGCAGCGCGGCCGCGCCGCGCGAAAAGGAGGCGGTGGGCGTATGAGCACGCGGGACTAT
>DVOV01000104.1 GCA_018713375.1 Candidatus Scatomorpha stercorigallinarum
GCCGCCGCTTTTGCGGCGGCCCCGGCAGTAAAGGCAACACCGCATGAACAGTAAAAACAACCTGAACGCTCTTTACCTTGTGTGGGCCGTGGCCATCGTGGCCTGCCTGCTCGTCGTGCTGTTCTCGCTGCTCTTCGCCTCCCTGACGGCAGGCAGCGGAGTTGACATAACAACTGCACCGCCCTCCGCGGAGGGCGAGGGCCCCGCGCCGGACGGGCCCTCTGCGCCGGCGCAGGAGGGAGACACGCCCGCCAGCGCGGCCCCCGGGCCGGAGATCGACACCTCTTCCGCCGCCCTGCTGGGCGAGACGGAGGACGCCGGCCAGGCGTATATCGACCGCCTGACCTTCCTCGGCGACAGCACGACCAACGGACTGAAAGAATACGGCGTGCTCAGCGGCGGCACGGCCACCACCCAGGTCTGGACGCCCGCGAGCGGCACGCTGACGCTCTACCTGTGGAACGCCGCCTCCATCGTCTACCCGGAAACGGGCGCGGAGATGACCATTGCCGACGCAGTGGAGACCAAAAAGCCCGAATACCTGGTGATAACGCTGGGCGTGAACGGTGTGGCGGAGCTGGAAGAGGACGCCTTCAAGATTTATTACACGGATATCATCAACTGTGTGAAGGAGGCCAGCCCCTCGACGCGCATCATCTGCAACTCCATCTATCCGGTCGAGAACGACTATGAGCACATCGACCAGATCAGCAACGAGAAGATAAACACGGCCAACGGCTGGATACTGGACGTGGCGGAGGCCACGGGCACGCGCTATGCGGATTCCTGCAGCGTGCTCAAGGCCGCGGACGGCTCGCTGCGCGAGGAACTCGGCAACGGCGACGGCCTGCACCTGAACGCCGACGGCTATAACGCCGTGCTGGAATACCTGCGCACGCACGCCTGGCAGTGAGCTTCTCAAAGGAGGCGTTTCCCATGAAAAAGACCTTTTCGATCGCCCTCGCATGCGTGCTGGCGCTGTGCCTGATATCCGGCTGCGGCGCGGAGGCCGCGGAGCCCGCTTTCGCGGACGTATCCGCCGCCATCGACGCGGCGGTGGACACCTCGTCCATGACCGAGGCCGACGCGAGCTACCTGAAGGGCATGTTCGGCCTGGAGGACGGCGATTACAGAGATTGCCGCGTGCTCATCACCGGCGTCGGCACCACCATTGACGAGATCGGCCTCTTCTGCGGCAGGGACGCCGCCCAGACCGCCGAACTCAAGAGCGCCGTCACGGATTACCTCCAGCTCCGGCTCGACAGCTGGATGCCCGAGTATTACCCGGAGGAGTACCCCAAGCTGCAGAACGCCCGCATTTACGAGGAAGGGAACTACGTGTTCTACGCCATCCTCTCCGACGAAGGGCGCGACGCCGCACTGGAGGCCTTCGAGAGCTGCTTTTAAGGCCCATTGACGCAGATATGGCAGGCACAGCCACTGTGCCTGCCATATTTTTGCCATGTATGCGGCCGGCTGGGCGGAGCCCAGCGCAGTATTCAGCCCGCTCGGGCCGGCTCTACCGCCTCTCGGTTGCAAAATCCCCGCCCACTGCGCTAAAATGAGGGGGAGGTGAGAGCAAGTACAGCCTTGACAAACAAAAGACCGGCGAGTTCATCGCCGGGCGCCGCCGCGCGCTGGGGCTCACGCAGCGCGAACTGGCGGCGGGCCTCTCCGTCTCCGACAAGGCCGTCAGCAAATGGGAGACGGGCCTCGGCTTCCCCGATATAAACACGCTGGAGCCGCTGGCGGAGGCGCTGGGCGTGAGCGTGACGGAGCTGCTCCGCGGCGAGCGCCTGGAGGGCGCGCAGAGCCTGGAAGCATGCGAAGTGGAGGAGCTCGTCAAGACCGCCATCGGCGCGGCGGAGGAGCGGCCGCGGCCCTCGCGCGCCGAGCGGCGCCGCCGGCTCGGCTGGTGCCTTGCCAGCCTTGCGCTGGGCGCGGCGGGGGAGGCGCTGGTCTATCTGCACCGCGGCTCGGAGCTCTTTGCGACGACGCTGGTGTTCTTTGTGCTGGGGGCGTTTTTCGGGATATATTTCTGCTTC
This sequence comes from Candidatus Scatomorpha stercorigallinarum, assembly GCA_018713375.1. Next base: position 2,046 of record DVOV01000104.1, read on the forward strand.
GTCATCCGCGAGCGCCTGCCGCGCTTTTATGACGAAAACGACCTGAGCTTCGTGGCGGACAGCGGATTCCGCATGAATGTTCCCGGCGTGCATTTCAACAACCGCAACTGGCCCCATATCCTGTGCGCGGGGAGGCTCTGGTGCCTGTGCGCGGCTGCCCTGTCCCCCTGGGCCGTGTTGCTCATCCCCGGGGAAGAGGCCGCCATCTGGCTCACATTTTCCGTATATATGGCGACGCTGTTCGCCGCGCTGATCGTCACGGCAAAGCGGCACGAGTGAGCGTTGCAGGATGCGGCGCGGGGCGTCTCACAGCTTTTCAACAAAGTGGGCGCTGCTCTCTTCCCAGTATTTTTTATAGACGAAGCCGCTTCCGTCAAAATTGAGCTGGTACATCCGGAAAACAACGGGAATACCCTTGGGCTGCCACTGTTCTTCATACGAATAGCAGTATTCCATGCCCACATTCCGCATGACGCCGCCGCTCCGCGGGTTGTTCCGGTCGTGCGTCGCCGTGATATAGGGCAGGCCGTCCTTTTTCACCTGCTCTATGACGGCCCGCGCCGCCTCCGTTACGATGCCCCTGTGCCAGAATCCCTGCAAAAGCCCGTAACCGAGATCGTAGGGCTCCTCCGTATCCACGTTGATATAGCCGATGGGGCCGCCGCCTTTCAGGCAGATGGCGTAGGCATACGCCCGCGGCCGGGCATATTTGGCGGCGTACCGTTCCTCGTAGAACTGTTTCGTTTCCGCCATGTCCTTTACGGGATACCAGGGCAGGAATTCGTTGACCGTCCCGTCCCTGAGGATCCGGAAAAGCGCGCCAAGGTCGCCCTCGGTGAAGCGCCTCAGTGTCAGGCGTTCTGTTGTCAAAGTGGGTGTGTTCATATATTGCCTCCCGGCTGCCCGCAGGCGTTTGCGCTATTATAATATACCCGCACGCCAGTGTAAACCGGGCGGCGGCGCGGGATGCGCTTGACACGCCATCCGCCGCGTGGTAATATACTGTAAGTGGATCACCGGCTGAGAAGGGGAGAAGTACCGCCCCCATCCGGCAGCAGAGAGGCGCCGCAGATCGCTGCGAGCGGCGCTTGCCGTCAGAGCGGGAAATGCGCCCCGGAGCCCGGGAGGAGGAAATGCCTCCCCGTGCGCGCCGCGTTAAGGCGATGAGCGTTCCTGGCGACGCGAAGCGATAAACGAGAGTGGAACCGCGCATCCAAGCGCCTCTCATGCCCTGGGCATGGGGGCGTTTTTTCATTGCCGTGCGGCAAAATCATTGGACGGAGGAATGTTTATGAAGCTCTATAATTCCGCGACCCATACCAAAGAGGAGTTCGTCCCCAACCACCCCGATATAGTCAAGATGTACACCTGCGGCCCGACTGTGTACCACTACGCGCATATCGGCAACCTGAGGAGCTACATCATGGAGGACGTGCTGGAAAAATACCTGCGCTACCTGGGCTATAACGTCAAGCGCGTGATGAACATCACGGACGTCGGCCACCTGAGCTCGGACGCCGACACCGGCGAGGACAAGATGCTCAAGGGCGCCAAGCGCGAGCACAAGAGCGTGATGGAGATCGCCAAGTTCTATACGGACGCCTTCTTTGCCGATTGCGCGGACCTGGACATCAAGACGCCGGACGTGGTGGAGCCCGCTACCAACTGCATCGACGAGTATATAAAGATCATCCAGAAGCTGATGGACACGGGCTACGCCTATTTCGCCGGCGGCAACGTGTATTTCGACACCAGCAAGCTCAAGCAGTACTACATCTTCAACGACTTCGACGCGGACGACCTCGACGTGGGCGTGCGCGAGGGCGTGGAGGAGGACACCAACAAGCGCAACAGGAACGACTTCGTGCTCTGGTTCACCAAGAGCAAGTTCGAGGACCAGGCGCTGAAGTGGGACTCCCCCTGGGGCGTGGGTTACCCCGGTTGGCACATCGAGTGCTCCGGCATCAGCATGAAGCACCTCGGCGAGGACCTCGACATCCACTGCGGCGGCATAGATAACGCCTTCCCCCACCACACCAATGAAATTGCCCAGTCGGAGAGCTATCTGGGCCACAAATGGTGCAATTTCTGGGTGCATGTCCACCACTTGAACACCACTTCGGGAAAAATGAGCAAATCCAGCGGCGAATTCCTCACGGTCTCGCTGCTGAAACAAAAGGGCTATGACCCGCTGGCCTACCGCTTCTTCTGCCTGCAGAGCCATTACCGCAAGAGCCTGGTGTTTTCCTGGGAAAACCTCGACAACGCCGAGACGGCCTATGAAAAGCTCCTCGCCCGCATCGCTGCGCTCAGGCCCGGCGACGGCGAGGTGGACGAGGCCGCCCTCGCGGAGCTGAAGGGCCGCTTCACGGACGCGCTCGACAACGACCTCAACACTTCGCTGGCCGTCACCGCGCTCTACGACGCGCTGAAGGCCAAGACCAACGACGCCACAAAACTGGCCGCCGTGGCGGACTTCGACCGCGTGCTCAGCCTCAGCCTGATCGAGAAGGCGGAGGAGCTGCGGAAAAAGAACGCCGAGCCCGAAGGGGAGCACGACGAGCGCATCGAGGGCCTGCTGGCCGAGCGCGCCGCCGCCAAGAAGGCGAAGAACTACGCCGAGGCCGACCGCATCCGCTACATGCTGAAGGCCGAGGGCATCACCATCATCGACACGCCCCAGGGCGCGAAGTGGAAGCGCAACTGAGCCGCATTTGACATACAGGCCGATGAGCCCCGCCGCGGCGGGGCTCATTTTTGCGCCGAAGGGCCGCAAATTTGCGGGAAATCTTGACGTTGGGCGGCAATTGGGGTAAAATACTCAGGTACGCAAACTCCAGATTATTAGAGCGGAGGAATATCAATGAGCGAGAAAGGCACATTCTACATCACCACACCCATCTACTATCCGTCGGACAAGCTGCACATAGGCCACACCTACTGCACCGTCGCGACGGATACCATCGCGCGCTACAAGCGAATGTGCGGCTACGACGTGATGTTCCTCACCGGCACGGATGAGCACGGCCAGAAGATAGAGGAGAAGGCCAGGGAGGCCGGCGTCACCCCGCAGGAGTTCGTCGACCGCATCGTCGAGGGCAAGGGCGGCATCCTTGACCTCTGGAAGCTGATGAACATCTCCAACGACCGCTT
>DVOV01000105.1 GCA_018713375.1 Candidatus Scatomorpha stercorigallinarum
GTTATAGCCGTCTTGACCGGTATTTTCCATATATTTGTACGTGTTTGGAGCTTTGCCGGTGCTCAGTGCCTGAGCACCGGCCCTTCCGCAGCTTCCGCCACATGGCGGCAGAGCACCGCCGTGGTGACGGCGCCCACGCCGTGGGGCACAGGCGTTATGGCGCCCACCAGCGGTTCCACACGTTCAAAGTCCACGTCGCCGCAGAGCGAGCCATCAGGCGCGCGGTTCACGCCCACATCAATGACCGTCTGGGCCTCGTTGACATATCCGGGATCGACCATCCGCGCCCTTCCCACGGCAGCGATAAGTATATCCGCCTCGCGGCAGACGGCGGCAGCGTCCGGCGTGCGGCTGTGGCAAATGGTGACCGTAGCGTCCCGGGAGAGCAGCAGCATCGCCGCTGGCCGGCCAATGACCAGGCTGCGCCCGAGCACGGCCGCGCGCCGCCCGCTGAGCCCCACGCCATAGTAGTCCAGCATCTCGATGCACGCGCGCGCCGTGCAGGGGGCAAAACCGCGCCCTTCCCCCGTGAAACAGCCGCAAAGCGAAGACAGCGTCACGCAGTCAACGTCCTTTTCCGGTGCGAGCGCCTCGCAGGCGGCGCGCTCGTCCATGTGCCCCGGCAGCGGCCTCAGCAACAGGCAGCCGTGGATACCCCTGTCGCTGTTGATGGAAGCGATGACAGACAACAGTTCGCCCTGTGACGCCCCCTCCGGCAGCGCAAAGACGCGCGCATCTATGCCCACGGCCCCGCAGCGCTTCACCGCCCCGCGCTCATAGGAAACATCGCCTGCCTTTTCACCCACGCGCACGATGGCCAGCGTGGGCGTGACGCCGCGCGCGCGCAGCCGCTCCACCATGGCCGCCGTGCCCGCGGAAAGCGCTTCCGCCACCGGCTCGCCGTACAGTATCTCCGCCATATATACCCTCCCGCGCGGCGTACCGCGCACTTTCTCCTGCTAACTCGTATCAGCCGCAGCCTGTCCACATGGGATCGGCGGCCGCGCTCAGGCAGCTTTTACAGCTTGGATCTGATGAGCGCGCCCAGGCGCTCCATGCCCAGCTCTATCTTTGCCGGCGGCACGTTGCCAAAACTGATACGCATACAGTTGCTGCCCTTGCCGTTCCCTTCCACGAAGAAACCGGCCCCGGCGATGTAGTGCAGCTTGTTGGCGTTGGCCTCCGGCAGCAGGGCCCCGGTGTCTATGCCGCCCGGCAGCTCCACCCAGGTGAAAAGCCCGCCGTCGGGATACACCCATTTTGCGCCCTCTGGCATGTATTTTTCAAGGCAGCCCATCATAACGTCCCGCCGCTCGCGGTGTATATCGCAGACTTTTTTCAGATGCTCCGGGAACAGCCCGCGCTTGAAAAACTCGGCGCACACCACCTGCACCAGATTGGAAGTGTGCGAATTCGTGGCCGTCTTGGCGTCAAGCAGGCGCAGGAGCATGTCTCGCTCGGCATAGCAGAAGCCGAGGCGGCTGCCAGGCGAGAATATCTTCGAAAAGCTGTTGGCATACACCGTGTGCCCCGTAGTGTCATAATACTTTATGGGCCGCAGCGGCTCTCCGCTGTAGCGCAGCTCCTGATAGGGGTCGTCCTCAAGGATGATGACGTCGTATTCGCTCCCGAGCTCAGCCAGCCGTTTGCGCCTGTCCGCCGGCAGCGTCTTGCCGGTGGGATTCTGGAACGTGGGGATGACGTAAACGAACTTGGGGTGCAGCTCCTTTATCTTGCGCTCCACATCCTCCACGACCACGCCCTTATCGTCGCACTGCACCGCCACGCATCTGGCCTGGAACATCTCGAATATCTCCACGCAGTGGACGAAAGTCGGAGACTCGACAAGTATCACGTCGCCGGGGTCGATATACAGCTGGCACATGAGGTTCATCGTTTCCAGGCCGCCGTTGACGATGGCGATCTCGTCCGGCGAGGCGTCCAGCCCTTTCGGCTTCAACAGCACGTCCACCACGGCCTGCCTCAGGTCGGGCACGCCGGCTACGGAGCCATATTGCAGCGCTTCCACGCCGCGCCTGTCGCGCGTCAGCACCTCGTTGCAGATCTCGCGCAGCTCCTCCACGGGTAGCCCCTCGCTGGCCGGCGCGCCGCCGCCGAAAGATATCATGTCCGGCGAGCCCATGGCGTTGAACAGCGCGCGGATGATAGTGGCCGTGCCTTCCATATCGTACATTCTCCGGGCCAGTTTCGGCATTTGCTTTACCTCCTTTTTCGTTAGTCCTTTGCCCTGTCACTTCCTGAACCGCGGCGCCATCTCGTCGAACAGCGCCGTAAACTCGGCGATATCGCCGGAAATCTTGTATTTATGCTCCGGCGCGGGGAACTCGCCGCTTTTAACCTCGCGTATGTAATCGCTCATCCCCTGTGTGGCCACGGCGGCGATATCGGCATATTTTTTCGTAAACTTTGGCGTGAAGTTCCTGTACATGCCCAGCAGGTCGGCGGAAAGCAGCACCTGCCCGTCGCAGTCCGCGCCCGCGCCGATGCCGTAGACGGGGATGGGCAGCATCTTGTGCACATAGGCGCAGACCTCCTCGGGCACGCCCTCGAGCAGCAGCGTGCGCGCGCCGGCCTCATATACGGCGATGGCGTCCTCGATAACGGCGCGGGCAGAGTCCGTCGTGCGGCCCTGGGCCTTGAAGCCGCCCATGGAGGCCGAGCTCTGCGGCGTCAGCCCGATGTGCCCAAAGACGACCATGCCCGCATTGACGATGGCGCGTATCTTATCCGCAACGGCCACGCCGCCCTCCAGCTTTATGGCGTCCACGTCCGCTTCCTTATAAAAGCGCACCGCGTTGCGCACGGCGTCCTCACAACTTGCGTGATAGGAGCCGAACGGCATGTCGCCGATAAGGTAGGTGTTGGGCGCGCCGCGGCGCACGGCCTGGCAGTGGGCGATGCTCATGTCCATCGTGACCGGGACCGTGCCCGGCCAGCCGTAGACGATCATACCCATGGAGTCGCCGCAGAGTATCATGTCTATCCCCGCCTCCTCGGCATAGGAAGCGAATACGCTGTCATAGAGCACGATCCAGCAGGCCTTCTCCCCGGCCTCTTTCATCTTGTATAGATCAAGTATGGATTTCTTCCTGGCCATAGCGAAGCTCCTTCCACATTAAAGTACGATCATTTTATCATACCTGCGCCCTGCGCTCAACAGCAAAACGGTGTTTTTTGCCTCCGCTGCGGCGCGGCGCCCGGTTTGCGTGGACAAAGCGGCCGCTTCATGGTAATATATGATCAAGTATGCCGCCCCAGGCGCCGCCGTGGAGCGAAGGATCAGCCAATGACGAAAGGAGCGAGATATGTCCTTTGAGAAAATACTGAGCGGATACCCCGGCCTGGACGAGGTGCTCGACAATATCCGCATGGGCGACAACGTCGTTTGGCAGGTGATGGATCTCTCTGAGTTCCGCCTCTTTGCCCAGCCCTTTGCCCGCCGCGCGATAGCGGACGGCCGCCGCACGCTCTATTTCCGCTTCGCCAGGCACGAGCCCCTGCTCGAGCCCTGCGAAGGCCTTGATATCATAGCCCTTGACCCGGACGAGGGCTTCGAGCCCTTCACCGTCGCCATCTACAACGCCATCACCGCCGCCGGGGAGGGCGTGTTCTACGTATTTGACTGCCTCTCCGATCTGCAGTCCGCCTGGTATACGGACCAGATGATGGGGAATTTTTTCCGCGTCACCTGCCCATATCTGCACGAGCTGGACACGGTGGCCTATTTCCCCCTGCTCCGCGGCCGGCATTCCTATGACGCCGTGGCCCGCATCCGGGACACGACGCAGGTGCTGATAGACGTCTATACCAGTGATACGGACGTGTATATACATACGCTCAAGGCCACAGACCGTGACTCAAACGACCTCTATCTTCCCCACGTCAGCCGCAGCGGCGCGCCCTTCAAGCCGCTGAACGGAGGCGTGGCCATAAGCCGCTACTACCGCCTGCTGGAAGACCTCTCTGCGAGCACGCAGGACCAGAACTTTGACAGCCATGACCGCTTTTTTGCCGCCGCCAAGCACGATTTCGGCAGCGGGCGGCTGAGCGAAGACACCATGGACCGTGTCATCAACAGCATGATGAGCAAAGACCCCAAGGTCAAAAGCCTCATCCGCCAGCTGTTCGACCCCAAGGACTTTTTCACGCTGCGCGACCGCATGATAGGCAGCGGCTGCATCGGCGGCAAGGCCTGCGGCATGCTCCTTGCGCGCAAGATCGCCGATATCTGCCTGCCCAATTTCCGCGAGGTGACGGAGCCGCACGACTCGTTTTACATCGGCTCGGACGTGTTCTACACCTACATCGTTGACAACAACTGCTGGAAAACGCGCATCGAGCAGCGCACGCAGGCCGGGTATTTTTCCCGCGCCGAAGCGCTGCGTGAAGCGCTGCTCGCCGGACGCTTCCCGGAAAACATCCGCGAGCGCTTCCGCACCATGCTCTCGTATTACGGCCAGAATCCCATCATCGTGCGCTCGAGCAGCTTCCTCGAGGACGGCTTTGGCAACGCCTTTGCCGGCAAGTATGAATCCGTGTTCTGTGTCAACTCCGGCCCGCTCGAGCAGCGGCTGGAGGAGTTCGAAAACGCCGTGCGCCGCGTCTATGCCAGCACGATGGACCCCTCCGCCCTTGAATACCGCCGCCAGCGCGGGCTGGAGAAGGTGGACGAGCAGATGAGCATCCTCGTACAGAGGGTCTCCGGCTCCTGGGCCGGGCATTATTACCTGCCCGGCGTGGCCGGTGTGGGCTTCAGCCGATGCCTCTACCGCACGAGCCCGGACGCCGACCCCGAGGCCGGCATGCTGCGCCTTGTCGTCGGCCTGGGCACCAAGGCCGTGGACCGCACGGAGGACGATTACCCCCGCATCGTCAACCTCGACAAGCCCGCTTCCAGCACGCTCACCACGCTTGCCGACCGCCACCGCTTCTCACAGCACCACGTGGACGTCATCGACCGCGAGCGGCGTGAGTTCCGCAGCGTCACGGTGGACGAGATCGCGCCCTGCCTGCCCGCCTGGTTCCGCACGCTGATGATGGAGCGCGACTATGAAGCGGAGGCCGCGCTGCGCGAGCACGGCTTCAAAGACCCCGTCTGGTTCATCAGCTGCCAGCGGCTGTTGGAGGAGTCGCCCTTCCCCCGCGTGATGCGCGCGCTGCTGAAAACGCTGGAGAACGTCTACGGTACGCCGGTGGACATCGAGTTCGCCGTCAATACGGACGAGCAGGGCGACTTCGTCGTCAACCTCCTGCAATGCCGGCCGCTCTATATGGGCCAGGCCGCGGGCATCGTTGCCCCCCCTTCCCTGCCGGAGGGCGAACTTTTCTTTGACCTCGTGCGCTCGTCCATGGGCCCTTCTTCTTCCACGGACATCGACGCCGTAGTGCTCATCGACCCGCGCGGCTACCGCGACCTGCCCTACGCCCGCAAGCCGCAGACGGCCGCCGCCGTGGGGCAGATCAACCGCTACTACAAAAACAGCGGCAAGCACCTCCTGCTGCTCGCCCCGGGGCGCATCGGCACCAGCTCGCCGGAGCTGGGCGTGCCCGTGCGCTTTGCCGACATCTCCAGCTTCACTGGCATCTGCGAGGTGTCCGACCCCGCCGCCGGCTTCATGCCGGAGCTCAGCTACGGCAGCCACATGTTCCAGGATCTGGTTGAGGCGGACATCTTCTACTGCGCCATCTGGAACGACGAGCGCACGCTCGCCTACTTCCCGCAGCATCTCGACGGCCTGAAGGATCTGTTCCCGCAGATATGCCCCAATATGCCGCAGTTCAACGGCCTCATCCGCGTTGTGGAGCCGCAGGGCCTGCACTTCTGGCTGGACGCTGTGAGCAACCACGCCGTCTGCGGATGGCCCGACGGCAAAAAAACGGCATATCCTGCAAATTAGCTCTTGAAATACACGCCATCTTGTGTTATAGTACCATTTGCTATTGCTGAATAACGCCGAAAGGAACGATATAAGTGGAAATCTTCCTCACCATCCTGCAGCTCATCTCCGCCGTCGCCGTCACGGCCATCGTCCTCATGCAGTCGGGCAAGCGCTCCGGCCTCTCCGGCGCCATTGCCGGCGGCGCGGACACCTTTCTCTCCAAGGGCAAGGCCAAGACGCTCGACGCCCAGCTGGCCAAGGCCACCAAGTGGGTCGGGCTGGCTTTCGTCGTGCTCACTCTCGCGCTGCATTTTGTCTGAGAACACAAAAGGGCCCTTTAAGGGCCCTTTTCGCGTATATATGCGCATATGGATATGAAAATCGCCCCGGATATCCGGGGCGATTTTTTACGCCAGCGGCAGCGTGATCTCCGCTTTGAAAAGGTCGCCGTCCGTGCTGATGCTGAACTGCCCGTGCTGCAACTCGGTCAGGCTTTTGGCGATGCTCAGCCCCAGCCCGGAGCCCTCCGTGGAGCGCGAGGCGTCGCCGCGCACGAAGCGCTCCATCAGCTCCCCGGCGGAGACGTTCAGCGCCGCGCGGGAGATGTTCTTCACGGATATGACGGCATTCCCCTCCGACATGCGCACGTCCACATAGACGCGCGTCTCCGGCATGGCGTATTTGACGACGTTGTTGAAGAGGTTATCCATTACCCGCCACAGCAGCCGCCCGTCCGCGCGCACTGCCGGCGCGGGTTCCGGCACGTTGATAAGGACGGAGAGCTTGCCGGCCTCCATGCGCTGCCCGTACTCGGCCAGCGACTGGTTGATGATCTCCAGCGTGCTCGTGGGCGCAAGCGTCACGCTCATGTTGCCGGTGGACGCCTTGGACGCCTCCACCAGGTCCTCCGTCAGTTTTTTCAGCCGCTTTGACTGCCGCTCGAGCACTTCCAGATACTCTGCGCCCTCCTCCGGCGTATGCGGCCGCTCCAGCAGGTCCACATAGTTGATGATGGAGGTCAGCGGCGTTTTTATATCATGCGACACGTTGGTGATAAGCTCCGTCTTGAGCCGCTCGGACTTCATGCGCTGCTCCACGGCCGCGGCCATGCCGTCGCCTATGGAGTTCAAGTTTTCGGCGTGATGTTTGAACTCCCAGTACATGTGCTTCGTATCTATCTTGTATTCGAATTCGCCCGCGGCCAGCTTTTCCCCCGCCGCCTTGAGCGACTTCATCTGCCACGCCCCGAAGCACGCCAGCAGGAAAACCAGCGCCATGAACAGTATCCACAAAATGAGCGCCGAATCGGTGTCCCAGGCGAACATCGCCAGTAAGATGTTAATCAGCAGCACCGCAGCCACAATGAGCGCCGTGCGCCAGACTATGGGTATCTTCGTCGTCATGTACCACACGCCGCGGCAAAAGGCCTTTATCTTATCCCAGCACCAGCGCAGGACGCGCAGGCACAGCCGCAGGGCCATGTATATGACCGTGTTCCGCCACCAGATGCCGCCGCCTGATTTTACCCGCGTTGCGAAGGAGAGGAACGGCGCCAGCGCCACCAGTCCGGCCGTATAAACGACGATGCAGGTAAACGCCAGGTATGTTATGCCTTCAGGGCTTAAGGCAAAAAAGTACGCCATGCCCTCTGTCAGCTCCACGAAAAGCAGCAGCCAGACAAACGCTAGCGCGAAACAGCCTGCGGCGTACAGGTCCAGCGGGATCTTGTCCAGCAGGTTCAGCCTTGCGCTCTCTTTCCCCTTCCTGTGGCCAGCGCCCATGAACAGGAACACAAGGCAGGCGATGGCACCCGCCGCACCGACCAGTACGGCGCACAGCCACCAGCCGGACACAGTGTAAATAAGCCGCATCAGGTTTTGGGCATAAACCTTGTCTGCGCTGTTCAGCTCGTCATAGCCGTACATGTATTCGAGCGAGCTGGTAAAATCATCTGCGCTTTTGTACGACGGCAGCTCGTTGTACTGCATCATGGCTGCAAATATCCCTGCGGCGAGAACGGCAAGGAATATGCCCAGCAGCACGAACGCCAGTATCTTGGCCCACAGCTCTTGTGTGAGTTTTATTTTTTCCTTCTCCATCACTTTCGGCCCTCCATTTTATAGCCCTGCCCCCAGACCACCTTGATGTAGCGCGGGTCGCTGGGGTCTATCTCGATCTTCTCGCGCAGGTGCCGTATGTGCACGGCCACCGCGCCCTCCGAGCCGTAGGCGTTCTCGTTCCACACCAGCTCGTATATCTGCCGCGAGGAGTACACCCGGTTTGGGTTGCGCATGAGCAGCAGGAGTATGCTGTACTCGATGGGCGTCAGACTCACGGCCTCCCCGTCCACGGTGACGGACTTTTCCGCGTCGTTGAGCTCGATGCCGCCTATCGTTATCACGTCCGGCCGCGGCTCGGCCTTTTTCTGCCCGCCGAGGCGCATATAGCGCCGCAGCTGGCTGCGGACGCGCGCCTGCACCTCCACCGGGTCGAAGGGCTTGGTGATATAGTCGTCCGCCCCAATGTTCAGCCCCAGCACCTTGTCGGAGCTCTCGCTCTTGGCCGTCAGCAGTATGACGGGGATGTTGTATTCCTCCCGCAGCCTGGCCGTGGCGGTGATGCCGTCCATCTCCGGCATCATGATGTCCATGAGCACCAGGTCGATGTCGTTGGCCTTCACGCAGTCCAGCGCCTCCCGTCCCGTGCTGGCGGTGAACAGCCTGTAGTCCTCGCTGGACAGGTAGATTTTCAGCGCGGAAACGATGTCCCGCTCGTCGTCAACGATAAGTATGTTTGCCATGCCCTCACCTCATGCTCATTGTACGCCCCGCCGGATTAAGAAAAAAGCGGCCGCAACTTTAAGTTTCCTTTAACATCATTATAGCATCCATCGCGCCGCTTGCAAGCCACGCTGGCATATGGTAAGCTATACACATCCCTGACAGGAGGCGGAATATGCCGCAGAAGATATTAATAGTTGACGATGAACGCGAAATTGCCGACCTTGTGGAGCTCTACCTGAAAAACGAGGGCTTCGCCGTGCGGAAATTCTATAACGCGACGGACGCCCTCGCCTGCGTCCGCACGGAGGAGCTGGACCTCGCCATCCTGGACGTGATGCTGCCGGACATGGACGGCTTCACGCTCTGCGCGCGCATACGCGAGGAGCATTTCTGGCCTATCATCATGCTCACGGCCCGCGTGGAGGACATCGACAAGATCATGGGCCTCACCATCGGCGCGGACGACTATATCACCAAGCCCTTCAACCCGCTGGAGCTGGTGGCGCGCGTGAAAACGCAGCTCCGGCGCTATACGCGCTACAACCGCCCGGAGGGCGAGGCCGCGCCGGCGCAGGAAAACGAGCACGACATCCGCGGCCTGGTGATAAACAAAGACACGCACAAATGCACGCTCTACGGCAAGAACATCGCACTCACGCCCATAGAGTTTGGCATCCTCTGGTATCTCTGCGAGAATCAGGGCCGCGTCGTCTCCTCGGAGGAGCTCTTTGAGGCCGTCTGGGGCGAAAAATACCTCGACAACAACAACACGGTGATGGCGCACATCGGCCGCCTGCGGGAAAAGCTCGGCGAGCCCCCGCGCAAGCCGCGTTTCGTCAAGACCGTCTGGGGGGTGGGTTATCAGGTTGAGTGACTCTGCCAACACCGCCGGCGCGCCGCGCCCGGCCGCTCCCATGCGCCGCTTCCGCCGCTCGCTGACGCGCCGCGTGCTCACGCGCTTTATCGTGGCCATCGTGCTCTATACGATTGTTGTCTTCGTCGGGCTGTTCGTCAGCGTGCTGGTCTGCGCCGGCATCAACTGGGACTACATGAACCCTATCTACCGCCTGTTGCAGTGGATAAGCAGCTATCTTCCCCTTGTAGTTATCGTCGTGCTCGCCGCCGGCTATGTCGTGCTCTTCCTCCACTACTGGGCAAGGACGCTCTCCTACCTGGAGGACATAGTCTCCGCCACCGAGCAGATATACCGCTCCGGGGACGATCCCATCTCCCTCCCCGACGACCTGCACGAGGTCGAAGTGCAGATGAACCGCATCAAGACCGACATGCTCGCCAGCCGCCTGGCTGCACAGGAGGCAGACCAGCGCAAGAACGACCTTGTCGTCTATCTCGCGCACGACCTGAAAACGCCACTCACCTCAGTCATCGGATACCTCACGCTCCTGCGCGACGAGCGGGACATATCCCCCGAACTGCGGGAGCACTACCTCTCCGTCGCCCTCGATAAGGCAGAGCGGCTGGAGGACCTCATCAACGAGTTCTTCGACATCACGCGCTTTTCGCTCACCAGCCTCACGCTGGAGCTGAAGACCGTCAGCCTCTCGCGTATGCTGGCGCAGACAGCGGACGAATTCGCGCCGCTGCTGGCGGAAAAGGGCCTCGCCTGCCGCGTGCTCGCCCCGCCGGATGTGAGCATCACCTGCGACCCGGACAAGCTCGAGCGCGTGTTCGACAACCTGCTCCGCAACGCGATAAACTACAGCCACGAGGACACTGACATAACAATCACACTCGCCGTTGACGGCGACACCGCTCACCTCAGTTTCACCAACGAGGGCGACGACATACCCAGGCACAAGCTGGAGCGGATATTCGAGCAGTTCTACCGCCTGGACTCCTCCCGCGGCAGCCGCACCGGCGGCGCTGGCCTCGGCCTCGCCATCGCCAAGGAAATCGTCGAGCTCCACGGCGGCTCGATAAGCGCCGAGAGCGCGGAAGGCCGCATCACCTTCCGCGTCTCCCTCCCGCTCCACCCGTAAGAAAATCGTAAGATTTGCGTCATAGAAACATCGGTGTTTGTACATCCCGCGCGCAAAAACTCCGCCTTTGCACCTGATAGTATATCACTGTCAGGAACAAGGGCGGAGTTTTCCGCATATACAGGAGGCAACACCCATGGAAAAGAAAAAGATAGCGGTAATTTTCGGCGGCTGCTCGCCCGAGCACACTGTATCCCTCGCCTCGGCCGCCGCCGTGATAAGGAACATCGACGCTGAGAAGTATGAAGTCATCCAGCTCGGGATAACCGAAGGCGGCGAGTGGTTCCGCTTTTATGGCTCCCCGGACGACATAGAGGCCAACACCTGGCGCGCCGACCGCACAAAGTGCATCCCCGCCGTGATCTCCCCCGACCGCGACCAGCACGGCATACTTGAGTTCCGCATGTCCGGCGTCCGCACGATGCGGCTCGACGCCGCTTTCCCTGTCCTGCACGGCCGCAACGGCGAGGACGGCACGGTGCAGGGCCTCTGCGAGCTCGCCGGCATCCCACTTATAGGCTGCGGCACGCTCTCCTCCGCCCTCTGCATGGACAAGGACCGCGCGCACAAGCTCGTCATGCTTGCCGGCGTGGCCGTCCCCCGCTCCGTGCTGCTTGAAAAGCTGCCCACATCCGCCGAGCTCGCCGCCCTGGCGGAGGGCGTCGGCTACCCGCTTTTCGTCAAGCCCGTGCGCGCCGGCTCCTCCTTCGGCGTCGCGCGCGTGGAGTCCGCCGCCGGCCTCCGCGCCGCGGTCAGGGAGGCCTTCAGGTACGACACCTCCGTTCTGATAGAGGAGGCCGTGCCCGGCTTTGAGGCCGGCTGCGCCGTCATCGGCAACAGCGAGCTGGTGACCGGCCGGGCGGACGAGATCGAGCTCTCCGGCGGTTATTTCGACTTTGAGGAAAAATACACGCTCAAGACCTCAAAAATACACATGCCCGCCCGCGTTGACGCCGCCACCGAACAGCGCCTGCGCGAGACGGCCTGCCGCATTTACCGCGCCCTCGGCTGCCGCGGCTTTGCCCGCGTGGACATGTTCCTCACGCCGGACAAGCGCATCGTTTTCAACGAGGTGAACACCATCCCCGGCTTCACCTCCCACAGCCGTTTCCCGAAGATGATGTCCGGCGTGGGCTATGATTTCCCCGCGCTCGTCGATGCCCTCATAGCCCTGGGGCTGGAGGTGTGACCATGGCAGGTATCTACAGCGGCAGCCTCATTCTCGTCAACGCCGAGCACCCGCTGCGCGACGGCCGCCGCCCTCCGCTGGCCCCCGCCGCGCCCGGCAGCAGCGTGCTGCTGGAGACGCGCGCCTCCGCCATGCTCACCGGCGCGCTGGAGCGCCTGGGCGCCGTGGGCGAGATCGTCCCCGTCAGCGGCTGGCGCTCCCGTGCTGAGCAGCAGCAGATATGGGACGATTCAATGGCCGAAAACGGCGAGGACTTCACGCGCAAATACGTGGCCATACCCGGCTGCAGCGAGCACCAGACGGGCCTCGCCATCGACCTGGCCCTGCGCTCGGACAGCATCGACTTTATCCGCCCCGATTTTCCCTATGACGGCGTCTGCGGCCGCTTCCGCGCCATCGCCGCCGACTACGGCTTCATCGAGCGCTATCCCGCGGGCAAGGAAAAAATAACGGGCATTGCCGCCGAGCCCTGGCACTTCCGCTATGTCGGCCGCCCGCACGCGCGATTGATGCGCGACATGGGCCTCACGCTGGAGGAATATGTCGAGCTCCTGCACGGCTATCCCTATCCCGGGCGGCTGCTCAGCGCCGCCGGCGGAGGATACGACGCCTTCGTGGGCTTCTCCCGCAGCTACACGCCGCAGGAGCACCGCGCGCCCTGCCAGGTCTCCGGCAACAATGTGGACGGCTACATCCTCACGCTATGGAGGCTGCCGGCATGAGCGCGCGCAGCTACCGGGGCATAGACCTCTTCCGCATCGCCGCCGCACTGCTCGTCGTGGCCATACACACCTCGCCCCTCGCCTCATACAGCGCCACGGCAGATTTCATACTCACGCGCGAGATCGCCCGCACGGCGGTGCCGTTCTTTTTCATGGCCAGCGGCTTTTTCGTCCTTGGCGATGCGCGCCGCACCCGCGCCTTCCTAAAAAAGAGCTCCATCATCTACCTCGCCTGCATCGCCCTGTACCTGCCCATAAACGTCTATGCCGGGCGCCTGAAAGAGCTCACGCTGGGAGGACTTTTTACGCAGCTCTTCTTTGAGGGTACCTTTTACCACCTCTGGTATCTCCCCGCCGCCATCCTCGGCGCGGCGCTCTCCTCCTTCCTGCTTGAAAAGCTCGGGCGGCGCGGGGCCTTTGCCGCCGCCGCGGCGCTTTACGCCTTCGGCCTCCTTGGTGACAGCTATTACGGCCTCGCCGCCGGCGTACCGGCCATGCGTGCGGCGCTGGACGCCGTCATCGCCGTCACCGGCTACACGCGCAGCGGGCTTTTCTTCGCCCCGCTGTTCATGCTGCTGGGGCACGGCCTGCGCACTGCCAAGCCCCCGCGCCGCTCTGTCTGCGCCGCCGCGCTCGCCATCACCGGCACGCTGCTGATAGCCGAGGGCCTCGTCCTGCGCAGCCTTGGCTGGCAAAAGCACGACAGCATGTACCTTATGCTGCCGTTCGTGATGTATTTCCTCTTTGCGCTCCTCGCCTCTGCGCATGGGAATTGCCCGCGCTGGGCTGCTGATTTTTCCCTGCTCATATATGTCCTGCATCCGGCCGTGATAATCGCCGTGCGCGGCGCGGCGCGCATACTCGGGCTGTGGGGGCTGCTCGTGGATAACAGCCTTGGCCACTATCTCGCCGTCTGTGCCGTGACAGGGCTGATATCCGCCGCTTTGCTGCTGTTTGCCCGCCGCTTTACCGCCAAATGCCGGCCGGATTCCCGCGCCTGGGTGGAGGTGGACGCCGACGCCTACCGCCGGAACGCCCGCGCGCTGATGTCGCTGATGCCGCCCGGGCAGCGGCTTATGGCCGTATTGAAATCCAACGCCTACGGCCTCGGCGCACAGCAGGCTGTCGCCGCTCTGCAAGCGGAAGGCGTACACGACTGGGCCGTCGCCACGGCCGCCGAGGGGGCGCAGCTTCGCCGCTGCGGCGCGCGCGGCACGATACTGGTCCTCGGGCGCACTCCCGCGTGCGATATCGCCGTGCTCCGCCGCTACCGCCTGACGCAGGCGGTCGTATCCCTTGAGCACGCGCGCGCTCTCTCCGCCCGCCGCTGCCGGATAGGAGTACACATAAAAGTGGACACCGGGATGCACCGCCTCGGCCTCTCATGGCAGGATCTTGACGGCATTGACAGCGTCTATGACCTGCCATACCTGCGCGTCACCGGCATGTTCACTCATTTTTCATCCGCAGACAGCGCCCTGCCCGAGGCCGGGAAGTTTACAGTGGAGCAGTCGCAGCGCTTTTTCGCCGTCGTGGAGGCGCTCAGGGCCCGCGGGCGGGACACCGGCGAGGTGCACACGCAGAGCAGCTACGGTTTTCTCAACTATCCTGATGAACGCTGCGCGCTCGTCCGCGCCGGCATCGCCCTCTGCGGGGTGAAAAGCGCGGACGCGGACCGCGCCGACCGCTGGCCCGGCCTGCAAAGTGTCCTCAGCCTGCGCGCGCGGGTGACAGAGGTGCGCGAGGTGCCCGCCGGCGATGGCGCGGGCTATGACCTGGCTTTCCACGCACAGCGGCCCACTGTGCTCGCGGCCGTGCCGGTCGGCTATGCGGACGGTATTTTCCGCGCGCAGGACGGCGCCTATGCCCTCATAAACGGCCAAAAAGCCCCCGTTGCAGGACGTGCCTGTATGGACCAGCTGCTGCTCGACGTCACGGACTGCGGCGCTGTGCGCCCCGGCGATGTCGTTACCTTCATTGGCCGCGATGGGGGCGCTGAAATACGCGCCGAAGAGCTCGCCGCCGCCTGCGGCACCATCACCAATGAGCTTTTCAGCCGCCTCGGCCCGCGCCTGCCGCGAGTGTGGCGCTGAAGCATAAAAAAGGGCCGCCCTGGGCGGCCCTTTTGCTAAAATACTATACATATCAGGCTTCCGCTGCCCTCGTTGACGATGCGCTGCATGGTGTTGCGCAGTTTGTTGCGCACGGGCGCTGGCACACGCTTTATCTTAGATTCCAGCCCCTCCTCAGCTATGTCGTAGAGCGACTTGCCAAAGATGTTCGATTCCCAGATGCGGCTCACATCGCCGTCGAAGCCCTGCAGAAGGAAGCCCATGATCTCCTCGCTGGCCTTCTCCCCGCCGAGCGCAGGCGTGACCTCCGTTTCGATATTTGTCATCATCATATGTATGCTCGGCGCGCTGGCCTTCAGCCTGACGCTGTAGCGGCCGCCGGTGCGCACGATCTGCGGCTCCTCCAGCCGCAGCTCACCCGGCAGCGGCATAACGACGCCATAGCCGGTCTCGCGCACACTTTTGAGAGCCTCGCTGATGTGGTCGTAGTCGGTCTTTATCTCCCTCATGTGCGTCAGCAGCGTCATCAGGTCGCCGTCGTCGGCGATGTCGAAGCCGCTCTGTTCGCTGATGGTCTTGTAGTAGAGGCTGCGGGGCATGTCGAGCTCGGCCGTCACCTGGCCGGTGGCCATATCCACGCGCTTGACCCCGGAGGCCGACACATCCTCGCGCCCGGCGAGCGCATCCATGATGCCAAAGGCGTCGCGCACGCGGGCCATATCCGCCGAGGCGGAGGCGATGCCCTCGTAGAGCCCTGTTTTCAGCGGCGCGTCCTGCGGCAGGGCGTCCAGCCACGGCGGCAGGAAAATGCCCAGCTCCGCGATCGGGAACTCATAGAGCGCGAACTTCAATATCTCTTCTATGTCTTTCTGCCCGAGCTCCAGGCAGGAGACTGCCAGGCAGGTGACGCCGTATTTCTCCGACAGCTCCGCTCTCAGCTCCTGCGCCTCCTCGCTCTGCGGCGCGGCGCAGTTGAGCAGCAGCACAAACGGCTTGCCGATGGCGCGCAGCTCGTTTATCACGCGCTCCTCGGCCTCTACATAGTTCTCGCGCGGTATGCCGCAGATGCTGCCGTCCGTCGTCATCACGATGCCCAGCGTGGAGTGGTCGTTGATGACCCGCCGCGTGCCCTCCTCCGCGGCATCTGAGAGGCTGACCTCGTGGTCGAACCAGGGCGTGGTGACCATCCGCTCCTGGCCCTCCTCCATCTGCCCCGCCGCGCCGGGCACCATGTAGCCCACACAGTCGATGAGCCGCACGGAAAAGCCAACGCCGCCCTCAAGTTCCACGTTGGCGGCGTCCTCGGGGACAAATTTCGGCTCCGCCGTCATGATCGTGCGCCCTGAGCCGGACTGCGGGAGCTCGTCGCGGGCCCGCTCGCGGGCGTAGGCGTCGGCGATGTTAGGGATGACAAGCGTCTCCATGAAGCGCTTGATAAATGTGGACTTGCCCGTCCGCACAGGGCCGACAAGGCCGATGTAGATGTCTCCCCCGGTGCGCGCGGCCATATCCTGATATATGGAAGTATTCATGTTCCGCCCTCTTTCCCCTGAACTCTTGATAGACGATATGATGTCCGGGGCGCGATTATTACCATCCTGTCCGAAAAAGGGCCGCCCCTGTATCCGGGGCGGCCCTTTGCTCAATATAATGTGTCACACCTTTTCTGGATACACGGCGCGAACTCCGCCGATGAGCTTCGGCCGCGTCCTTGCGGCGTTTACCGCCGCCTCGCCCACGTGCTTGACGCCCAGACGCAGCGGCACGGCCACATCGCGCAGGTGCATGCCGATAAGCGTGCAGCCAATATCGAGCCCCGCGTGCGCGCGCACGTGCTCCACCGCCACCGGGTCCGCCATGTGCCTCCATGCCGCGGTGGCAAAGGAGCCGCCGGCCTTGGGCTGAGGTATAACGCAGACAGGGTCGTAGCCAAATTTCTCCGCCGCCTCGCGCTCCACTATGAGGGCGCGGTTGAGATGCTCGCAGCACTGCGCGGCCAGATAGAGCCCACGCTCCTGCAAAAGCGGCATTATGCCCTCCAGCACGGCCTCAGCGGCCTCCGGCGTGCTGCCCTTGCCGATCCTGGCGCCCATTATCTCGCTCGACGAACAGCCAACGACCACCAATCCGCCGCGCGGGACGTTCGCCGTCTCCAGCAGCTCGCGCATCGCCGATGCGGCCTGTTCCCTGATCTCTTCGTACATGAAAAGCGCCTCCTTTTCTGTAAATATATTTTACCACCGTCCGCCGGATTTGACAACTGCCTGGCGGTGAGGTATCATACATAAACAGACTACAGACAGCTGTGAGGTATTGATATGAAACGGACACTGTCAATATTGTTGGCCGCCGCGCTGCTGCTGGGCCTTGCCGACGCACTGGTGGGGCAGAGGGGCATGAAACGGGTGCTGCGCCTGGCCGG
>DVOV01000106.1 GCA_018713375.1 Candidatus Scatomorpha stercorigallinarum
AGGTGCGGAGGCGGCGGGGGTCTCCTGCGTGCCGGGCTGCTCCTCCACCGCAGGGGCGGAGGTGACGGCGGGGGTCTCCTGCGCCCAGGGCCGCGCGAGCAGCAGCATGAGCGCCGCGCAGGCGGCGAGGGCGGCGGCGTATATGGGTGCGCGGCGGCGCTTTTTTGCCTCCGCGGCGGCTTCCTCCACCAGGTCGCCGCCCACCTCGCCCACGGCGCGGAACAGGTCGTATGCGTTCATATGAAGCCCTCCTCCTTCAGATGTGCGCGCAGCGCGGCGCGCGTGCGCTTGAGCGAGGACTTGACCGCCGCCTCGCTGAGGCCAGACCGGCGCGCGATGTCCGCGATGCCGTCGCAGTAAAATACCCGCCGCAGGAATATCACGCGCTCACGCGCGCCCCGCCGGCGCAGAAAGGCGTCCACCGCCGCGGCCAGTTCGGCGGCCTCCGCGCGGTCGGATGCCGCGCCGGGCGCGCCGAGGCACTCGGCGAGCTCGCCGAGCACGGCGCAGGCCTCCCCGCCGCCGCGCTTTTGCGCCGACTCGCGCTCATAGCGCCCGAGCGCCAGGTTGCGGGCGATCTTCCCCAGGAATGCGCGCAGCGAGCGCGGCTGCGCCGGCGGGATGGCGTTCCAGGCCGCCAGATAGACGTCGTTCTCGCACTCCTCGGCGTCCGCCTCGCGGCCGAGGATGTTGCGCGCGATGGCCCGGCAGTAGGCCCCGTAGCGCCGTCGGCACTCCGCCAGGGCCGCCTCGTCCCGCGCGAAAAACAGCCCCACTATGTAGCTCTCGTCCATGCCCGTCCCTCCCTTCACCCATATAGTACGGAAAACGCCGCCGCGGTGTCAACAAAATGCGGAAAAAATGAGCGCCGCGGCGGCCCTTGCGCCCGGCGGCAAAACGCTGTATAATGCTCTTACTTTGTGTCAAGGGGTGTTGCATATGCCGGAGCCGCTGGAGAGGCTGCTGCTGCGCGTTCAGAAGCCCGCGCGCTATGTCGGCGGGGAATTCAACGAGGTCGTGAAGGACCTCTCGGACGTGAAGCTGCGCATGGCCTTCTGCTTCCCGGATATCTATGAGATCGGCATGTCCAACCTCGGTATGCAGATACTCTACGGCGCCATCAACGCCGAGCCGGACATCTGGTGCGAGCGCGTGTTCGCCCCCTGGGGCGATATGGCGCAGGAGATGCGCGCGCACGGCGTGCCGCTCTACGCGCTGGAGAGCGGCGATGCGCTTGACAAATTCGACGTGCTGGGCTTTTCGCTCGGCTACGAGATGGCCTACTGCACCGTGCTCGACATGCTGGATATGGCGGGCATCCCCCTGCGCAGCGCCGACCGCCCGCAGCTTTCGCCGCTCGTTTTCGCCGGCGGCACCAGCTGCTGCAACCCGGAGCCGATGGCGCCGTTTTTCGATTTGATGGTGCTCGGCGAGGGCGAGGAAGTGGACATAGAGGTGCTGCGGCTGTTCCAGCGAGCGAGGGACCTCGGCTGGAGCAAGCGGGACTTCCTGCTCGAGGCGGCGAAGATCCCGGGCGTCTATGTCCCCGGCCTCTATGAGCCGCGCTACAACGCCGACGGCACGCTCGCTGAGCTCGCATGCCTGCCCGGCGCGCCGGAGACGGTGACCAAGCGCATCGTGGAGGACCTGGACGCGGCCTTTTACCCGACGAAGCCCGTGGTGCCCAGCACGGAGATCGTCCACGACCGCGTGAATCTGGAGCTCTTCCGCGGCTGCGTGCGCGGCTGCCGCTTCTGCCAGGCGGGGTACGTCTACCGCCCGATAAGGGCGCGGAGCGCGGAGAAGGTGGTCGAGCTGGGGCGCGAGACGCTGAAAAACACCGGCAGCCAGGAGGCGACGCTGCTAAGCCTTTCGAGCAGCGACTACAGGCACCTGACCGCGGCCTGCGACGGGCTGCTGGACTGGTGCGAGCCGCGCAGCATCAGCCTCTCGCTGCCGAGCCTGCGGGCGGACAACTTCTCCATGGAGCTCATGAGCCGCCTGCAGAAGGTGCGCCGCGGCGGCCTCACCTTCGCCCCCGAGGCGGGCACGCAGCGCCTGCGCGACGTGATAAACAAGAACGTCACTGAGGAGGAGCTGCTCAACACCTGCCGCATCGCCTTTGAGGGCGGCTGGAACGGCATCAAGCTCTATTTCATGCTCGGACTGCCCACGGAGACGGACGAGGACGTGCTCGGCATCGCCGAGCTGGCGGCAAAGGTGCTGCACGTCTGGCGCGAATACTCTCCGAACAAGCAGCGCGGCGTGCGCATAACCGTGTCCACCAGCTGCTTCGTGCCCAAGCCGCACAGCCCCTTCCAGTGGGAGGCGCAGGTGACGCGCGCGGAGTATAAGCGCCGCGTGGAGCTGCTGCGCCACGCCATCACGGCCAAAAACGTCACCTACAACTGGCACGACGCGGACATGAGCCTGATCGAGGCCGCGCTCAGCCGCGGCGACCGGCGCGTGGGCGCGGCGATCGAGAATGCCTGGCGCCGCGGGGCGAGGCTGGAGGCCTGGAGCGACTATTTCGACTTCAATCGCTGGCTGGACGCCTTTGCCGAATGCGGGCTCGACCCGGAGTTCTACGCCGTGCGCGAGCGCTCGGAGGACGAGTGCCTGCCCTGGAGCCGGGTGAACATGGGCGTCCGTACGGAGCTGCTGCTGCGCGAGCGCCACCGGGCCTATGACGCTCAGCTCTCGCCGGACTGCCGCGCGGAGTGCTCGGCCTGCGGCGCGGCTGCGCTGCTGCCGAAGGGGGTGAAGTGCGATGGATAAGCTGAGGCTGCGTTTTGAAAAAGCCGGCAAGGCCATATACATCTCCCACCTGGACCTGATGCGCGTCGTACAGCGCGTTTTCCTGCGCGCGGGGGTGCCGCTGCGCTACTCCGAGGGCTTCAACCCGCACCCGCTCATCTCCATCTGCCTGCCGCTCTCCGTGGGCACGGAGAGCGTCTGCGAGCTGATGGACTTCCGCGTGCGCGAGGATATCGACACCGCCGCGCTGCCGGAGAAGCTCAACGCCGCCGCGCCGGGCGGCATCCGCTTCACGGAGTGCTACGAGCCGCAGCGCAAGGCTGCGGAGCTCAAGTGGCTGCGCGTGGAGGGCCTGTTTGAGTACGACGGCGGCGCGCCGGAGGGCGCCGAAGCGCGCCTGGCGGCGTTTTTTGCGCGGGAGAGCGTGCCCGTCACGCGCCGCACGAAGCGCGGCGAGGGCGTGCTGGAGCTGGCCGGCAACGCGCGCGGCTTTGCCTTCGAGCGCGCGGAGGGCGGGGTGCGCCTGCTCTGCACCGTCTCCGCCCAGGAGCCGACGGTCAACCCCGAGCTGCTGGCGAAGGCCCTGGAGCAGGCCGAGCCCGGCCTGGCCCCGGATTTCGCCAAATTCCGCCGCCTGGAGACCTACGACAGCGCCGGCCGCCTCTTCCGCTGAGCGGCCAACGGCCGCGGGTATTTGCGCTGCGCGCCGCGCTGACGGAAGGCCCCCGCAAGGGGGCCAGTGCCACCCCATTTCTTTGGTCTTGCCCAAAGACCAGGCTGCGCCTGGAGTCAATTGCGCTGCGCGCCTCACTGACGGAGGTCATCCGTTGGTGAGGCGCGCTTCTCTGCATCCAAGCGCAGCTTGGCTGACCGTGCGTTGCTCCCTGCGGCCGCGGCACTGCCGATCATCATCTCGTTAGCGGCGCGAGCGAAGCGAAGCCAACCGCGGTCGGCGGTGTGCAAGGCCATCCGACACCGGGATGACCGCCCGAAAACCAGTCACCACCCGGACTAACAAGCAGATTTTACCTACCGACAAGCACCAAAAGCGCTTTTCTTTGGAGTCTGAGGGGTTCCTTTTGGCGCAAGCAAAAGAAACCTCTCAGAAATGGGTCGCAGGGGCCTTCGCCCCTGCATCCCGCCCGCCCGCCGCTTTGCGGCGGCAAGCACCCACGGCCGTTGGCCGCCTGGTTGATTTTTGGGCGCGGTGATGCTATAATATCGCATATTTATTTTCACTCGCGCCTCCGGGACGCAAGGGGGATGATCCATGATAAAGCGAACGTTTTGCCTGCTGCTCTGCGCCTGCCTGCTGCTCTCCACAGGGGCGCTGGCCGCGCCGGCGGCGGGGGAGATGCACATCAGCGAGGCCGGCGTGGAGTTCATCAAGTCCTTCGAGGGCTTCTCGCCCACGGTGCACGAGGACACCACCGGCTGGGCCATCGGCTATGGCACTCAGTGCGGCGAGTTCGACTATCCCCTTGGCATCACCGAGGAGCAGGGCGAGGAGCTGATGCGCGCGGACCTGGCCAGCATGGAGGCCTCGCTCAACGCCTCGCTCGCCTCCATGGGCATCACGCTCGAGCAGCACGAGTACGACGCGCTGGTCAGCTTCACGTATAACCTCGGCATCGGCTGGCTGGGCTCGGACTATCAGATATACGCCATGCTCTCCAGCGGGCACGGCGGCTACAGCGACGACGCCGTGGTGAACATCTTCGCCCGCTACTGCCACGTGGGCTCCGAGATCAGCGACGGGCTGCTGCAGCGCCGCCTGGCGGAGGCCAAGCTGTTCCTCTACGGCGACTACCGCTTCGGCGGCACGCCGGCGTATGAGTACAGCTATTCGACCACGGCCGACGGCGACTACCGCCTGCTGGAGCCCACCGGCGAGCTCACCGCCTCGCCCTTCAACGACCTGGACTACAACGCCTGGTACTACAAATACGTGGCCCCGCTGGCCTGGTCCGGCTTCATCGAGGGCCGCGGCGCGGGCGTTTTTGAGCCCAACGGCGCCGTCACCAACGGCGAGGCGCTGAAGCTGATACTGCTGGCCGCCGGCTACGGCGAGCAGCCGCCCACGGACTACCGCTGGGCCAGCGGCTACCTGGCCTTCGCCGTGGACTACGCCATCGTCGGCCCGGACGAGATCGTGGAGCTCGATTTGCCCGTCAGCCGCGCGCTGGTGGCGAAAATGGTCTGCCGCTCGCTGGGCATCGCCCCCACGGGCGCGAGCCCGTTTTATGACACGGACGACCCCTATGTCACCGCGCTCTATGAGTACGGCCTGGTGCAGGGCAGCTACGACGGAGGCATCCTCGTCTACCGGCCCTACAACAGCATCACCCGCGCGGAGCTGGCGGCCATCGTCTGGCGCATGTATTGCCTGTGAGGAGGGGCAGAATGGACGCTTACCGCAAACAGATATTCATCTCCGTGGCTTACGCCGCCGTGGGGCTGGTGCTGACGCTGCGCCCCGGCATGGCGGCCAGCGTCGTCTGCACGCTGCTCGGCGTGTGCGCGCTCATCTTCGGCGCGGCGCGGCTCATCATGTACTTCGCCCGCCGCGAGGAACGCGGCGCGTCCGAGGCGGCCGTGGGCGCGGCCTTCGCCGCCGTGGGAGCGCTCTGCCTGGCCGCGCCGCGGCTGGTGATGAGCATACTGCCTCTCGCGCTGGGCGTGGTGCTGGCCATCGACGGCGCGGGCAAGCTCTCCCGCGCGCTGGAGCTGCGCAAGCTGGGCTGGTCGAACTGGTACTGGACGCTGCTGCTCGCGCTCTGCCTGCTCATCGTCGGCGTCACGCTGGTGATAAACCCCTTCGGCATGGTGGAGACGGCCGTGATGTTCTTCGGCATCTGCCTGCTGATAGACGGCGTGGCCGACATAGCGCTGCTGCTGTTCGGCCGGAAATAAAACTTCAACGCCCCGGAGGACGCGCGGTTCCACCGGGGCGTTTTGGCATTTTTCGGGAAAGGAGCCCGGGAATGAAGAAAAACGCGCTGCAGATCTGCACGCTCGCCCTCTGCGCGGCGCTGCTGGCGCTGGATATCGCGCAAAGCGCGCGCATCTCCGCGCTGGAGGAGCGGCTGGACGGCGGCCTTGAGCAGCTCGCGCAGCAGATAAACAGCGGCGGGCAGGATGTCACGCAGCGCGTCGAAGCGCTGCTCGAGGAGGCGGAGAGCAGCGTGAACTCATACGCCCTCATCCCGCGCGGCATCGACAGCGAAGCGCGCACGCTGCTGGCCGAAGCCTCGGTGGAGCTCAAGTCCTGGGGCGGCGATACGCACGCAGCGCTGCTGGCCGCCGTGGGCGGCGAGGAGCTCTCCGCGCCCATGGAGGGCGCCGGGGACGGCATGTTTTCCGCGCAGCTCGCGCTGCCGCTGGAGGCGGGGACGGAGCTGCGGCTGGCCGTGCTGATATCCGACGGCGGGCAGGAGCGGCGCGAGGAGCTGGGCGCGTGGGAGGACCTTGCCATGCTGCTGCCGCTGCAAAACGGCGGCGGGGGCTGGAGCGGGCCCGAGTACATTGGCGGGCGGCTGCGCAGCCAGTTCCACATCACCATCGAGGGATATGACGGCCCGCCGGGCGCGATCGCGGACCCGGCCTTCACCGTGTACAAAAACGGCGAGCCGGCGCAGGAGTTCGCGGCCGTTATCGACCCCATGTCCGGGCCTCCTGGCGCCGCGTGCTACACGGTGGACACGGAAAACAACGACTGGAGCATCGAGTGCGGCGCGGAGGAGCTTGACGTGGCTGAGGACGGCGGGGAGGCCCTGCGCCTTTCCTGGCCGGAGCAATAAGGACGCCCCCGGGCAAAGCCCGGGGGCGTTTTTTTATTCCGTGCTGCCGCCGCTGCCGTCCTTGCCGGCGGAGGCTTTTTCCTCCTCGTGCTGGGTGCGGAAGAACTCCTCAAAGTAGTCGCGGCGGTTCTTGTTGTCCGCAGAGGGGAGATTGGAGGCGATCTTCACCGTCTCGCGGCTCTGCACGTCCTGCACGGAGAAGAAGCCGAGGTCGGGGGAGGACTTGCTGTCCTTGGCCGCGGCGCGCCTGGGCGCGGACGGCTTCGGCGCGGCGGCGGGCTTTTTCTCCGCCGGAGCGGAGGCGCGGCGCTGCTCCGGGGCGTGGGCGGCCTGCTGGCGGGGCTCTGCGTACACGTTGTGCGCGCGGCGCTCGGCCTCCGCCTGGCGCACGGAGCGCAGGTGGCGCTTGTGCAGCGAGCGGTAGCGCACGACGAGGAATATGTACCCGGCGGCGAAAATGACGATGAACACGAGCCCGCCGATTACCCAGGGGCTGGCGAAGGTCTCGGCCAGGCGGCCCTTCATGTACTCGGCGCGGGAGAGCTCGACGGAGGTGCTGGCCACCAGCTCGCTGCGGCCGAGCACCTGGCCGTCCAGCGTCAGCGTCAGCTCGCCGAGCACCGTGCCGGCGGAGATGGGGGCCACCAGCGTCTCGCCGTCCCGCTCGGAGTAGACGACGACGTCCCGCTGGACGGTGGAGAGGTCCGTGTCGTCCGCCACCACGGCGGTGACGACGTTGGCCGGGCGCAGGGACACGCGGTCCACGCCCTGGCCCAGCTCCACGGGGGCCTCCGCCACCTGTTCGGCGGAGCTGACGATCTCCTGCATGCTGAAGTTGTCGAACACCCAGTCGTAGAGCACGATGGAGTCGGAAAAGCTCCGCAGATCGACCCCGGAGCCGTCCGCGAGCTCCATGGCCGGGCAGCCGAGGACGATGGCCATCAGGCGGATGCCGTCCTTCTCCGCGGTGGAGATGAGGCAGTAGCCGGCGTCGTTGGTGTGCCCGGTCTTGACGCCGTGGGCGTATTCGTAATAATAGCCGCTGCCGTAGCCGGAATTGGGGTTGATGAGGGCGTTGGAGTTGGAGAGCGTGCGCTGCTCGCTGACGTTGGTGGCCGGCACGGTCCAGGTGACGGTGTTGCAGATGGTGGTGAAGAGGTCGTGCTGGAGCGCCTCGGCGGCGATGAGCGCGAGGTCTGCGGCCGTGGTGTAGTGGTCTTCATCGGGCAGGCCATGCGTGTTCGCAAAGTGCGTGCCGGTGCAGCCGAGCTCGGATGCGCGCTCGTTCATCAGCTCCACGAAGGCCCCGACCGAGCCGGAGACATGCTCGGCGATGATGTTGCAGGCCTCGTTGGCGGAGGAGAGCATGGCGCAGTAGAGCAGGTCGCCGAAGCTCATGGTCTCGCCGGGGACGATGCCGGCGGTGCTCCCGTCCTCCACCATGCCCTCCATGGCGCTCTCGCTGGCCGTCACCTGGTCGTCCTGCGAGACCTCGCCGCGCTCCACGGCCTCCACGGCCAGCAGCACGGTCATCACCTTGGTGAGGGAGGCGGGATAGGCCTGCTCGTCCGCGTTCAGCGAATAATATACGCGGCCTGTCTCCGGGTCCGCGAGCAGGGCGGCGCGGGCGGATATCTCGGGGTCGTCCAGCGCGGCGGCCGAGGGGGCCAGGAAGACGGCGAACAGGCAGAATATCAGGACTATCGGCAGCAACGTGAATTTTCTCATATCAATCTCCGCAACTCTGTGTTATTATATATCTGGACGGCCCGCGGTGGCGTTTCGTTCCCGCGGGGGTACATTATCCAGTTGATTATACCGTCGATCCTGCCGAAAAGCAACAGCAAAGTTTGGCTCAGGCCGCGCAAAGGGGGGCGTAAGCGGTGAAAAGACGGTGGCTGATGCCGGCGCTGTGCCTGCTCTGCGCGGCGCTGTTCGCCGCCGGCTGCCTGCATGTGCGGCAGCGGGAGGCCGCGGCGCCGCCGGGCGTCAGCACGGAAAACAGCCGCGCCGGCTATACGCAGCAGCTGATGGAGCGCGAGACCGCGGCGGGGAAGATCGACATCAACAGCGCCTCGGCGGAGACGCTGATGCTGCTGCCCGGCATCGGCGAGGTGCGCGCCGCGGCCATCATCGCCTATCGTGAAGCGCACGGCGGCTTCGGCAGCGTGAGCGAGCTGCTGGAGATCGAGGGCATCGGCCCGCGCATCCTCGCCGGCTTCAAGGACTATGTCACTGTGGAGGATATGCCATGAAGATACTCGTCGTGGACGACGAAAAACTGCTCGTCAAGGGCATCAAATTCAACCTTGAGAACGAGGGCTACCAGGTGGAGTGCTGCTACGACGGCGAGACCGCCGTGCAGCTCGCGCGCACGGGCGGCTACGGGCTCATCATCCTCGACCTGATGATGCCGGGCCTGGACGGGCTGGAGGCCTGCCAGCAGATACGCGGCTTTTCCACCGTGCCCATCATCATGCTCACCGCCCGCAGCGAGGATTCCGACAAGCTGCTGGGCTTCGAGTCCGGCGCGGACGACTATATCACCAAGCCCTTCAACATCCTCGAGCTGAAAGCGCGCATCCGCGCGCTGCTGCGGCGGGCCTCGATGCCCGCGGCGGGCGCTTCGGGGCCGGAGGCCGTGCTGCGCCGCGCGCACCTGGAGCTCGACCCCGTCAAGCGCAGCGTCAAGCGCGAGGGGCAGAGTGTGGAGCTGACGGCCAAGGAATTCGACCTTCTCGAGCTCTTCATGCGCAACCCCGGGCGCGTCTACAGCCGTGACAACCTGCTCGACCTCATCTGGGGCTACGACTACCAGGGCGACGCGCGCACGGTGGACGTGCACGTCCGCCGCCTGCGCGAGAAGGTGGAGCGCAACAGCGCCTCGCCGGAGCTCATCATCACCAAGTGGGGGGTAGGCTACTACTTTGCGGAATAGCGCCGGCAGCGAAAAAAAGCGCAGAAGGCTCACCCAGCGCGTACAGTTCAAGTTCATGCTGGCCTTCTTCACGCTCATAGCGGCGCTGCTGGCGGTGATGGACACCTATCCCATCATCGCCTCCCGCGACCTGGTGTTTTCGGAAAAGCGCAGCAGCCTGACGGGCCAGACGGCGGTCATCGCCTCCTCGCTGTCCTCGCTGGACACCCTCACGGGCGACAGCGTGGGCCAGGTGATGGCCCTGCTGGACGTCTCCGGGCTGGAGCGCATCCTGGTCACGGACGAGAACGCGCGCACGGTGTACGACAGCGCCTCGCCCTCCGCGGTGGGGCAGTACGCCCTGCTCTCGGAGATCGCGCTCGCGCTCGGCGGCAGGAGCGTGTTCTGGTCGCGCTTTGGGGACGGGGCCTTCACCTCCCGCGCCGCCCTGCCCGTCTATTCCGGCGCGGGGCTCTCCGGCGCGGTGTACATCTGCGAGCAGGACACGGCGCAGGCGGAGCTCATCCTCTCCGTCCAGAGCCGGCTGTGGATGATATCCCTCGTCTGCCTGATGGCGGCGATGGCCCTCACCGTGGTGTTCTCCCGCGCGCTGACATCGCGCATAACGCGCCTGGCGGAGGCCATGCGCGTGGTGCGCGGCGGCGACTACGCCCACCGCATCAAGCCGGAGGGCAACGACGAGCTGACCGAGCTCTCCGAGGAGTTCAACGACCTCACGGAGCGGCTGCAAACGACGGAGGCCGAGCGCCGGAGATTCGTCTCCGACGCCTCGCACGAGCTGAAAACGCCGCTGGCGGCCATCCGCCTGCTGGCGGACAGCATCACCCAGAGCGAGGGCATGGACGCCGCCACCGTGCGCGAATTCGTCTCCGACATCGCCTCCGAGGCCGAGCGGCTGCAGCGCACGTCGGAAAAGCTGCTCGACCTCTCCCGCCGGGACGCCGGCGCGCCGCGGGAGCTCACGCGCGTGGACCTGGGCGAGGCGGCGGCGGCCACGGCGCGGCTGCTCGCGCCGCTGGCGGGGGACATGTCCGTCGCCGTCAGCTGCGCGGCGGGGGAGGGCTGCTTCGTCCTCGCCTCGGAGGACGAGCTCTACCGCATCGTTTTCAACCTGGCGGAGAACGCCGTCAAATACAACGTCGAGGGCGGCTCGGTGTCGCTGGATGTCGAGCGCCGCGGCGCGCGGGTGCTGCTCACCGTTGAGGACACGGGCATCGGCATCCCGGCGGAGGACCTGCCGCACATTTTCGAGCGCTTTTACCGCGTGGACAAGGCGCGCTCGCGCGAAAAGGGCGGCAGCGGCCTGGGCCTTTCGATCGTCCACGACGCCGTGGTCGCCCTTGGCGGGGAGATCGACGTGGCCGCAAGGCCGGAGCGCGGTACGCGCTTCACGGTTTCGTTCCCGGCCGCGCCGGAGGAGGAAGGAGGCGGCAGCGTATGAAAAAGGCGCTCGCGCTCATCCTCGCCCTCGCGCTCGCCCTCTGCGCCGGCTGCGGCGCGGAGGCGGACGAATACGCCGTCTGGCGCGCGGTGGACGAGGGCTACCGCAGCGGCGGCGCGCTGCTGCGGCCGGAGGCGCTGTCCGTCGCCTCGCAGGAGCCGCAGGCCGTCATCTCCGCGCTGGTGGGGGCGCTGAATTCCCCGGCGGCGGACGCGGAGCTGCAGGCGCTGCCATACGACGCGCGCATCCTCTCCTGGCGGCTGGAGGGCTCGCTGCTGACGCTGCAGGCCGACGAGGGCTACGCCGCGCTCGCGGGCGTGGAAAAGACGCTCTGCGACGGCTGCCTGGCGCTCACGCTCTGCTCCGTGGAGGGGGTTGATGCCGTGGCCGTGGACTCGCTCGGCCGTACGGTGACCGGCGCCCTCTCGGCGGACGATATAATGCTTTACGACGCCGCCTCCAGCGGCGGCACGCAATAAAGAAGACAGCTATGGAGGTAAACAAAAATGGCAAACCTTGAGAGAGTACAGTCCGCGGTGAAGGAAGCCGGGCTCGACGCCCTGCTGCTGATGGACGACAAGAACATCTACTACGCCACGGATTTCATGCCGCAGGACAGCGCGGCGCTGATCACGCCGGACAAAGCCTTCGTCGTCACCGACTCGCGCTATATCGAGGCGGCGGAGAAGGAGTGCGCCGAGGGCGTGGATTGCATCCTCACCACGCGCGAAAAGCCCCTGGCCGCCACGCTCGCGGAGCTCACGGGCAAGCTGGGCGTGCGCTCTCTGGGCGCGGAGGAGGAGTACCTCACCCACGGGCTCTACCTGCGCCTGGAGGAGCGGCTGGGCCTCGCCTTCCGGCCCTCCCAGGCCATCGTGACCGCCCTCCGCCAGCGCAAGACCGCCGCGGAGCTGGAGAGCCTCATCGCCGCCCAGCGCATCGCCGAAAAGGCCCTTGAGGAGGTGCTGCCGCTCATCCGCCCGGGCGTCAGCGAGCGCGAGATCGCCGCCGAGATCACCTACCGCATGCTGCGCCACGGCGGCGAGGGCAATTCCTTCGACCCCATCGTGGTCGCCGGCGCGAAGGGCAGCATGCCCCACGGCGTGCCCGGCGACGAGCTCATATGCGAGGGCGACTTCGTCACCATGGACTTCGGCTGCATCAAGAACGGCTACTGCTCGGACATGACGCGCACCGTGGCCGTGGGCAGCGCGACGGACGAGATGAAGAACGTCTACGACACCGTGCTGCGCGCGCAGCTGGCCGGCATCGCCGCCGCCAGGCCCGGCGTCCCCGGCGCGGACATCCACAAGGCCGCCGCGGACGTCATCGCCGCCGCCGGCTACGGAGCGTACTTCGGCCACGGCTTCGGCCACGGCGTGGGCCTTTACATCCACGAAGCCCCCAACGCCGCGCCTTCCAACACGCAGCCCATGCCGGAGGGCGCCGTCATCTCCGCCGAGCCGGGCATCTACCTGCCGGGCCGCTTCGGCGTCCGCATCGAGGACGTGCTCTACCTCACCGGTGAGGGCAACGTGGACATCACCAAAGCGCCCAAGGAGCTCATCATCCTCGGCTGATAGGCGCTTGACATACCGCAAAAGCGTGATAGAATATTGACGGCTTTCGATTTAACAGGCGTTTAATCGACAAAATCAACGACCGGGAGGCAGCCCATATGTTAGACCTGCTCAAGCGCGAGGGCGTGGACGGCGCCATCATTTCCGCCATTGAAGAATTCCGCAGCGAGCACCCCGTGGCCGCGGAGGCCGGCCGCCGCGTGACGGAGCGGCCCCGGTTCGAGTATTACGGCCGGGAGATCTGGGAACAGGCGGCCACCGCCCTGCTCTGCGGGGAGAACCTGCTGCTCGTGGGCCCCAAGGCCACGGGCAAGAACGTCCTGGCCGAGAACCTGGCCGCGGCCTTCGGCCGCCCCAGCTGGGACGTGAGCTTCTACATAAATACGGACGCCGCCTCCCTCATCGGCACGGACACCTTCACCGGCGGGGAAGTCAGCTTCCGCCAGGGGCCCATCACCAAGTGCGCCCTGCTGGGCGGCTTCGGCATCCTGGACGAGATCAACATGGCCAAGAACGAGTCCCTGGCCGTGCTGCACGCCACGCTGGACTTCCGCCGCGTGATCGACGTGCCCGGCTACGACCGCATCGAGATGGACGGCGCCACGCGCTTCATCGCCACCATGAACTACGGCTACGCCGGCACGCGCGAGCTGAACGAGGCCCTCGTCAGCCGCTTTTCCGTCATCGAGATGCCGCCCATTTCCCCGGAAAACCTGAAAAAGCTGCTCAAGCGCGAGCACCCCGCGCTGAAGGATAGCTGGGCCGAGCAGTTCGCGGGCCTCTTCCAGGACCTGCGGAAAAAGTGCGACAGCGCGGAGATCAGCACGAAAGCGCTCGACCTGCGCGGACTGATGAGCGCCGTGGGGCTGATGGACCGCGGGCTGAAGGCCGTGGACGCCCTGCGCATGGGCATCGTCAACAAGGCCTTCGACCCCTTCGAGCGCAAGCTGGTGGAGGACGTGATCACCGCGCGCATCCCCGCCGACCTCGGCCGCGGCGGGCTCTTTGACTGATATGCTCAGCGAACGCGAGGCCGAGCGCGAAGAGCGCCGGGCGAACAACCAGATATGGACCGCGGCGCGCGACTACTCGCTGCACTCGGAGTACCACGCCTATAACGGCGACGGCACCGCGGACGTCTATATGAACAGCATCATCGGCGCGGCCTACCAGTGCTGCGACTTCGGCAAGTTGAAGGAGCTGTTCCAGTCCTTCACGCGCACGGCGAAGGGGCCGGAATACGAGGAACTGGTGTGGATCGCGCTGGAGAACTACGCCTATGAGCGCTCGAAGGCCGAGCGCCCGGCCCTGCCCGGCCTGCGGCGGCAGTACGCCCGCGAGCTGGTGGACAGCGCGGCGCGCCAGGAGCGCGACATGGAGGAGACGGAGCGGCTGAAGCTGGGCCACTACCGCCGCGCGCTGGGGGAGGGCATGGCCCTCACGGAGCGCGAAAAAAAGATGCTTGCCGCGCTGGAGCTGCCGCCTGAGCTGACGGAGGCGGAGGTCGTCGAGCGGCTGCGAGACTTTTTCAGCGTCTACTATTCCTTCGTCCCCACGGTGACGGCCCGCGGCTCGCGCAGCTGGCTGCGGCACATCCGCCTGGGCCGCCGGCGGAACACGCTGGGCGCCACCGTGCGCAGCGAGGACGACGAGGAGGGCTCGAAGGGCGACAAGCGCGTCCGCGGCCGCATGAGCGGCGAGCGCACGGAGCCGGAGATGCGCGAGTACCTGGAGGAGTTTTTTGGCCCCTCGATGTACGGCGCGGGGGACCTGCACCGCATCGAGGAGCGGCTGTGCACGGGCAACCACTGGGACTGCATGCTGCACTTCACGCGCGGCGGCGTCACGGCCGGGAAGCTGAAGAACCGCGAGGCGCTGGTGCAGCGCAGCGCCGCGCGCCGCCAGGCGGAGGCCAACCGCAAATACTACATGGACGACGTCATCCGCAACCGGCTGACCATCGCCCGCCTGGCCGAAAAGATCCGCAACTGCATCCTCGTCCACCTGGACGACGCGCGCATCAAGTCCCGCGCGGGCGAGCTGCGTCCGGGCTGGCTCTGGCGCGCCATATACCTGAACGAGGACACGGTGTTCACCCGCCCCGAGCGCGGCACGGACACGGAGCTGACGGTGGACATCCTGCTCGACGCCTCCGCCTCGCAGATACAGCGGCAGGAGAGCGTGGCCTCGCAGGCGTACATCATCGCCGAGAGCCTCACGCGCTGCGGCATACCCACGCGCGTGTACTCCTTCTGCACGATAAACGGCTGCACCGTGCTGCGCATCTACCGCGACTATGACGAGGACCGCAAAAACGAGGCGGTATTTGAATACTGCTCCGCCGGCTGGAACCGCGACGGGCTGGCCATCCGCGCGGCGGGCTACATGATGCGCGGCTCGCGCGGGGAGCGCCGTATCCTGATGATACTCTCCGACGCCAGCCCGAACGACGACCGCAAGCTGGTCAGCGCCGGCAAGAAGGAGGACTACAACGGCCTCCCCGGCGTGATGGACACGGCCGCGGAGGTGGAAAAGCTCCGCCGCCAGGGCGTCTCCGTGATGTGCGTCTTCACCGGCGAGGAAGAGGACCTGCCCAACGCCCGCCGCATCTACGGCCGCGACCTGGTGCGCATCCGCTCCATCGAGCAGTTCGCCGACGCCGTCGGCAACGTCCTCACCGGCCTCATCGGCTCCATGTAGCCACACTGCGTGTGGAGGGCGGCCAACGGCCGCCGGTATTTGCCTGCGGCCCGCCCGCAGGCAGGGGGATGCAGGGACGAAAGTCCCTGCGACCCTTTTCCTGAGAGATTTCTTTTGCCTGCGCCAAAAGAAACCCCTCATACTCCAAAGAAAAGCGCTTTGGTGCGGGTCGGTAGGTAAAATCTGCCCGTCAGTATGGGTGGTGACTGACTTTCGGGTGGTCATCCCGTAGTCGGATGGCTTTGCCCATCGCCGACCGCGGTTGGCTTCGCTTCGCTCGCGCCGCTGGCGGTCGGTCAACTACCCGTTAGTGCCGCGACCGCAGGGAGCAACGCACGGTCGGCCAAGCTGCGCTTGGATGCAGATGCGCTGCGCGCCGCGCTGACGAGAGGCCCCCGCAAGGGGGCCAGTGCCACCCCATTTCTTTGGTCTTGCCCAAAGAAACGGGAGTTG
>DVOV01000107.1 GCA_018713375.1 Candidatus Scatomorpha stercorigallinarum
CGCACAACGGCGTGCTCTTCCTGGACGAGCTGCCGGAGTTCCACCGCGACGTGCGCGAGGCGCTGCGACAGCCGCTGGAGGACGGCGTGGTCACCGTCTCCCGCGCGGCGGGCACGGCCACCTATCCCAGCCGTTTCATGCTCGTCTGCGCCATGAACCCCTGCCGCTGCGGCTGGTACGGCCACCCCACGCGCCGCTGCACCTGCACGGAGACGGAGCTCAAGCGCTACCGCGCGCGGGTCTCCGGCCCGCTGCTGGACAGGATTGACATCATGGTCGAAGTGCCCGCGCTGGAGTACGCCGAGCTCTCGGGCAAGGCGGAGGCCGAGCCCTCCGCCGCCATCAAGGCCCGCGTGGACGCCGCCCGCGCGCGCCAGCGCGAGCGCCTGGGCAGCGGCGGCGCGGACTGCAACGCGCACATGGGCCCGCGCGAGATGGAGCGCTTCTGCGCGCTCAGCGCGGAGTGCTCCGCCCTGATGGAGGGCGCATACCGGGCCATGGGCCTCACCGCGCGCAGCTACGACCGCATCCTCCGCGTGGCCCGCACCATCGCCGACCTCGCCGCCAGCGCCGACATCCAGCCCGCCCACCTGGCGGAGGCCATACAATACCGCACCTACGAGATCTGACCGGACTGCGTCCGGCGGCAGTTGCGCTGCGCGCCGCGCTGACTTAAGGCCCCCGCGCGGGGACCGGTGCCACCCCATTTCTTTGGTCTTGCCCAAAGAAACGGGAGTGGCGCCCCAAAGAAAAACGCTTTGGTGCGTATCGTAGGCGGGAGCTGTCTTTTAGGGCTTTGCGCGTGCCATAGGTGGTCATCCCGGTGTCGGATAGCCTTGCTCAACGCCGGCCGCGGTTGGCTTCGTTTACGCTCGCGCCGCTGAGTTTGCAGAAACTTAAAGCCCTGCTGCACACAGCGCAGGCTGCGTAGAACAAAAGCCCCGGAGCTCTCGCTCCGGGGCTTTTCTGCCTATAGGTTTCTGCAAACCTGCCGTAGACCAGGCCGCAGGCAACCGCCTCCAGGCGCAGCCTGGTTAGGTGATGGCGATGTGGCTGGGGCCTTCCAGCTCCTTCGTGTAGGCCTTCGGCAGGCTGAGGCTGAGTACGCCGTGCTCATACCTGGCCTTCACGTCCTCCGGCTTCACGTCGCCGACGTAAAAGCTGCGGCTGCACGCGCCGCTCCAGCGCTCCTGGCGGATAAAGCGGCCCTTCTTGTCCTGCTCATCCTTGTCCAGGCCCTTGGCCGCGCTCACGGTCAGATAGCCGTTGTTCAAATCGAGCTTGATGTCCTCCTTCTTGAAGCCCGGCAGGTCGATATCGACCTCATAGCCGTTCTCGTGCTCGCGCACGTCCGTCTTCATCAGGTTCCTGCCGCGCTTGCCATAGAGCGGGTTGTTGCCAAAGAAGCTCTTGTCAAATCCACTGTCAAAAAATTCATCGAAAAGGTTTTCACCAAAAATGCTGGGCAACATATTTATCCTTCCTTTCAAAACGCTGCCCGTATTGCGGGGGTGTGAAGCCCGGGCGGCCGCGACTCGCTTCCGGGGCTTCCCCCGGGGCCTCATCGCTCCCCCTCCTGACTTCGCCTTTATTATAGCACGCAGATTAGCACTGTCAAGCGTTGAGTGCTAATGTTCACAAAAGTCACGGTTCCTGTTCACAATTTATGCGATTTCTCCCCCGCGCGCTTGACAGGCGGCGCGCCGGGCAGGTATAATGAGCCTATACCCCCATAGGTATAAGGAGGCGCAGAATGAAGCACATCGAAGCGTTTTTGGAGTGGGGCGGCCTGAAAAAGGACATTTTCTGCCTTTCAGTCTCCGCCGTGGCGCTCATCATCAGCATTTTCGGCCTCGTCCCCCTGCCCTTTGACGCCGCCTGGGCGGCCATCGTCCTCTGCGGCGTGCCCATCATACTGGAGGCCGTGGTGGGGCTGGTGACGGCCTTTGACATCAAGGCGGACGTGCTCGTCTCGCTGGCGCTCATCGCCTCGGTGGCCACGGGCGAGACCTTCGCCGCCGGCGAGGTGGCCTTCATCATGCAGCTGGGCGCGCTGCTGGAGGACCTGACGGTGGAGCGCGCGCGCTCGGGCATCGAGCGGCTCGTCAGGCTGACGCCGCGCACGGCGCGCCTGCTCACTGCGGAGGGCGAGCGCGTGGTGGGCGCCGAGGAGGTGCGCGAGGGCGACATCCTGCGCGTCCTGCCCGGCGAGACCATCCCCGTGGACGGCGTCGTCACCGCCGGCGAGACCTCCGTGGACCAGTCCGTGATGACCGGCGAGAGCCTGCCCGTGGACAAGTCCGCCGGCGACGAGGTGTCCTCCGGCACGGTCAACCGCTTCGGCAGCTTCGACATGCGCGCCACGCGCGTGGGCGAGGACAGCTCGATACAGCGCATGGTGCGGCTGGTGCAGTCGGCGGACGCCGGCAAGGCGAAGATCGTCGGCCTGGCCGACCGCTGGGCCACCTGGATCGTCGTCATCGCCCTCAGCGCCGCGGCCGTCACCTGGCTCGTCACCAGCGAGGTCATCCGCGCCGTCACCATCCTCGTCGTGTTCTGCCCCTGCGCGCTGGTGCTGGCCACGCCCACGGCCATCATGGCCGCGATAGGCAACGCCACAAAGCACGGCTTCCTCGTACGGGAGGGGGACGCGCTCGAGCGCCTTGCGGGGGTGAAGTTCTTTGCCTTTGACAAGACCGGCACCCTCACCACGGGCCGGCTGCACATCGCCGGCGTGGAGGCCCTGGGCGGCGCCGGCCCCGAAGAGCTGCTGGCGCTGGCCGCCGGGGCGGAGGCGCGCTCCGAGCACCCGCTGGGCCGCGCCATCGCCGCCGGGTATAAAGAAACGTCCGGCGCCGCCGCGGCGGAGCCGGAGGAATTCCGTATGCTGCCCGGGAAGGGCGTTTCCGCCCGCGTGGGCGGGCGCGAAGTGCTCGCGGGCAACGCCGCGCTGCTCTCCGAGCACGGCATCGACGCCGCCGGCGCCGCCGCGGCCGCGCAGCGCTATGCCGCCGAAGGCTGCACGGCCGTCTATGTGGCCGTGGACGGGGCCCTCGCCGGGCTCATCGCCCTCTCGGACACCATGCGGCCCGAGGCGGCGGAGATGGCCTCCGCCCTGCGCGAGGGCGGGGCAGAGCCGGTGCTGCTCACGGGCGACAATGAGAGCGCCGCGCGCGCCATCGCCTCCGCCGCCGGCATCCGCGACTACCGCGCCGGCTGCCTGCCGGAGGACAAGCTGCGCTTCATCGACGAAGCGGAGGCCGCCGGCCGCCCCGTCTGCATGACGGGCGACGGCATCAACGACGCGCCCGCGCTCAGGCGCGCCACCGTGGGCATCGCCATGGGCGGCGTGGGCAGCGACATCGCCGTGGACGCGGCGGACATCGCGCTGGTCGACGACGAGATCCGGGAACTGCCGCACCTACTGGCGCTGTCCCGGCGGATGATGCGGACCATCCGACTG
>DVOV01000108.1 GCA_018713375.1 Candidatus Scatomorpha stercorigallinarum
ATCTGCACCTCGATGTGCTTGGGCTCCACAAGGTATTTTTCTATGAATATGCTGTCGTCGCCGAAGGCCTTGCGGGCCTCGTTGGAGACGAGCTCGAATGCGGGGGCGACGTCCTCGTCCTTTTCGCACAGCCTCATGCCGCGCCCGCCGCCGCCGGCGGCGGCCTTGAGGATGACGGGATAGCCGAATTCGCGCGCCAGCGAGAGCGCCTCCTGCGCGTCCTTCAGCGGCTCGCGCGAGCCGGGGATGACCGGCACGCCGCACTTGACGGCGATCTTCTTCGCTTCCAGCTTGTCGCCCATCTTGGCCAGCACATGGCTCGGCGGGCCGATGAACTTTATGCCCGCCTCCTCGCAGGCCCTCGCAAAGGCCGCGTTCTCGCTCAGAAAGCCGTAGCCGGGGTGTATGGCGTCCACCCCGCGCTTTTTGGCCAGCGCGATGATTTCGTCTATCGCCAGATACGCGCCCAGCGGGCTGAGGTGCTCGCCGATGAGATAGGACTCGTCCGCCTTTGTGCGGAACAGGCTCATCGTGTCTTCCTTTGAATAAATTGCCAGAGTCCTTAGGCCAAGGTCGTAACAGGCCCTGAATATGCGGATGGCTATCTCGCCGCGGTTTGCGGCCATGACTTTTTCAAACGTCCGTCCCTGCATCGCTCTCTCCTTTTTTGCGGTTATTCTCTGATTGCCGTAACTATGGGCTGGTAAAAGCCCGTCTCCCCCGGCGCCAGCCAGCGCACGGCGCCGAAGCCGCCGCGCTCGAGCAGCGCGGTGAGCTCCGCGCGGCGCAGCGCGCGGTATTCGCACTCGTGCCGGCTGACCGTGAGGCCCTCAGTCTCGTCTATGATGTACTGTACGAGCCTGTAGCGCTCCCCGGCCCAGTCCCAGGTCTGGAAGGCAATGCGCCGCGCGCCCTCCGGCCCGTTTATATATGGCGGGGAATAGCGCGGCTTTGTTTCGAGCAGCGCGTCGTAGTCGCGTATGCTCGCGGCGAAGAGCCCGCCCGGGCGCGTCACCCCCGCTATGGAGCCCACGGCCTTCGCGAGCTCCGCGGAGGACATCAGGTGCGGCAGGGCGTTGTCCATGGCGATGACTATGTCATAGCTGCCGCCAACGAGCTCCGGCAGGCGGCGGAAATCCGCCTCGCGCAGTTCTATCGCCAGCGCGGCGGCGCGCGCCCTCTCGCGCGCTTCGGCGAGCGCCCCGGGGCTGATGTCCGAGCCGGTGACGCGGTAGCCCAGCGCCGCAAGGCCCAGCGCCTGCGTGCCGATGCCGCAGGCGCAGTCGAGCACCGTGCTGTCCCGGCCGAAGCCGTGCGCGGCGAAAATGCGCTCCAGCACCTGCGCCTGCCGCCGCGCGGCCTCGCCCCAGTCGGCGAAGAGCTTGTCGTACTCCCCCGCCAGGCCGTCATAGAACGTCTTTACGGCGTCCACGCGCTCACTTGCCCTCGGCCAGCTCGCGCGAGCGGCGCTTGTTCGCCTGATATCCCGCGCGCACGGCCTGCGGCAGCCCGCCATCGGCCATGGCGTTGATGGCGGCCTCCGTAGTGCCCTTTTTGCTGGTGATGCGCCGGCGGAGCTCCTCGGGGGGCACGTCCTCCTGCTCCAGCTGGCGCGCCGCGCCGATCAGCGTCTGCCGCGCGAGCAGCGCGGCCTTCTGAGGCTCCATGCCGTCCTCGATGGCGGCGTCGCGCAGGTTTTCAATAAGGAAATAGACGTAGGCCGCGCCGCTGCCGGAGATGGCGGCCACGGAGTCGATCTCCGCTTCGTCCACGGCCACGGCCACGCCGGCGGCGGAGAATATCTTCAGCGTCAGCTGCACGTCCGCCTCCGTGGCGGTGGCGCCGGGGGCCACGCCCGCCGCGCCGCAGCCCACGGCCAGGGCCAGGTTGGGCATCACGCGCGTCACGCGCGCCGTGGGGAAAGCGGCCTCCACCGCCGCGGTGGGTATGCCGGCCATGATGCTCACCACCAGCGTGCCGGGCCGGACGTACGGCGCGTAGAGCGGCGCGGCCGCCGGGAAGCTCTGCGGCTTGACGGCCACGACCACCGTGTCCGCCTGCTCCAGCGCCTCCGCCGGGGCGGGGACGGTGCCGTAGAGGGCCTGCACCTCGCCGCAGCTCTTGGGGTTATTGGGGTTGACGACGAGGATGTCCTCCCCCGCCGTGCCCGTGTGCACAAGCCCGCCGATGATGGCGCGGGCCATGTTGCCGCTGCCTATGAACGCATATTTCATTGCCTTCTGCCTCCTTCTTACGGGCGCACCTGGCCGGTGCCTATCACCTGGTATTTATAGCTCGTGATCTCCGTCAGCCCCATCGGCCCGCGGGCGTGCAGCTTCTGCGTGGAGATCCCGAGCTCCGCGCCGAAGCCGAACTCAAAGCCGTCCGTAAAGCGGGTGGAGGCGTTCCAGTTCACCACGGCGGCGTCCACGTTCTTCAGGAAATAGTCCGCGCACTGCGCGTCCGCCGTGACGATGCACTCGGTGTGCATGGTGCCGTAGCGGTTGATGTGCTCCACCGCGGCCTTCACGTCCGGCACGACCTTCACGGCCATCGCCAGGCGCAGGTATTCGTCGGCCCAGTCGGCCTCCGTGGCGGGTATCATGCCCGTTGTGTACTTCGCGGCCGGCTCGTCGCCGTGGAGCTCCACGTTGCGGTCCGTCAGGGCCTTGAGCAGCTCGCGCAGGTGCTCCTCCGCCCAGTCCTCCTGCACCAGCAGCGTCTCCGCGCAGTTGCAGACGCTGGTGCGCTGGGTCTTGGCGTTTATCGTGATGGCCTCCGCCATCGCGTAGTCGGCGCTCCTGTCGATATAGACGTGGCAGTTGCCCGTGCCCGTCTGCAAAATGGGGACGGTGGCCTTCTCCACGGCGTTGTTGATGAGCCGCGCGCTGCCGCGGGGGACGATGAGGTCGATGTACCCGCGCATGGTGAGCATCTGGTCCACCACGCCGTGGCCGCGCTCCTCCACCAGGCAGACGGCGTCCGGCGTGATGCCGCAGCCGGCGAGCGCCTCGCGCATCACGCGCACCTCCTCGGCGTTGGACTCATAGGCCGAGCCGCTGCCGCGCAGCAGTATGGCGCTGCCGGCCTTGAAGGCCAGGGAGGCGGCGTCCACCGTCACGTTGGGGCGCGCCTCGTAGATGATGCCGATGACGCCCATCGGCACGCGCACCTTTTTGATGTGCAGGCCGTTCGGGCGGTCCCACTCGGCCATCACCTCGCCCACGGGGTCGGGCAGCTCCGCCACCTGCCTGAGGCCGAGCGCCATGTCGCGCACGCGGCCCTCGTTCAGGGCCAGGCGGTCGAGCAGGTCGCTGCTCATGCCGTTCGCGCGCTCGCGCTCCATGTCCGCGGCGTTGGCGGCCAGGATACTGCCCATGTTGGCCTCCAGCGCGTCCGCCATCGCCAGCAGGGCGGCGTTCTTTTCCTCCGTGCTCAGCTGGGCGACCTCCGCCGCCGCGGCCCGCGCGGCCTTCGCGGTCTCCATCAGTGTTTTCATTCTGCGCACCTCCATTTATCGTTTATATTCACAGTCAAAGCTCTTGGCCCAGTTGTCCTGGTCTATCACTTCCGCCGGCCGGCCGGGGAACTGCCCCTCCGCCGCGGCGGAGGAGAGCCCGGCGATCTCCCGCAGCTCCGCGGAGCTGTAGTTCACCGTCCCGCGTCCCAGCAGCCCGCCGCCCCCGGCGAGATAGACGTTCACCACCTCGCCGGCGGAAAAATCGCCCTCGCAGGCCCGCACGCCCGCGGGCAGCAGGCTCTTGCCGCGCGCGCAGAGGGCCTCCGCCGCGCCGCCGTCGATATATACGCTGCCCGCCGCCTGGGCGTAGAAGGCCATCCACTGCAGCCGGGTCTTCATCCCCTCGCCGGGCTTGAAGTAAGTGCCCTTCGCCGTGCCCTCCACAGCCCTGCGCAGCACGTCCGGCTCCGTCGCCCGGCAGATGGCCACGGCCACCCCCACGCCGGAGGCCAGCTTGGCCCCCTCGATCTTGGTGGCCATGCCGCCGGTGCCGTTGGCGGTGCCGGAGCCGCCGCCCAGCGCCTCGATCT
The DNA here is from genome assembly GCA_018713375.1 of Candidatus Scatomorpha stercorigallinarum. The sequence continues at coordinate 4,051 of DVOV01000108.1, forward strand.
CCGGCGTCACCCGCTCCACATAGGGTATCTGCCGGGCGTCCGGGTCCGTGCGCGGGTCGGCGGTGTAGAGCCCGTCCATGTCGGTCAGTATCACCAGCAGGTCGGCGTGCAGCATGGCCGCCACCTGCGCGGAGAGCATGTCGTTGTCGCCCAGCTTCAGCTCGGCGATGGACACGGTGTCGTTTTCGTTGATGACGGGCACGGCCCCGCGGGAGAGCAGCACCTCCAGCGCGGCAAATGCGTTCTGGTAGCGCCGGCGGTCGCGGAAGTCGCCGCGCGTGAGCAGCAGCTGCGCGGCCACATAGCCGCGCGAGGCGAGCGCCGCGGCGTACTCCTCCATCAGCAGCCCCTGGCCCACGGCGGCGCTGGCCTGCTTGGCGGCCACGCCCGTGGGCCGCTCGCGGTAGCCCAGCAGCGGATATCCGGCGGCGATGGCGCCGCTGGTGACGAGCGCCACCTGGTGCCCGGCGTCGCGCAGCGCGGCGATCTGCCCGGTGAGCGCGCGCAGCTTCTCCGGCGCCAGTCGGCCGTTCTTCTCCGTCAGCGAGCTGGTGCCGATCTTCACCACAACGGTCTTTTTCCCGCTCATTTGCGTCCCCCCAAAGGTAAAAAGCACATATTTAGGCTATTATATCACACCCCGCGCTTTATTTCACTAAAAATTTATGAATTTACCCCCAGCAAAAAAGGCGCCGCCCTGCACCCATCTTCCCTCGGCAGCGGGGACGGCAAATATGCAAAAACCCCCGCGGCGCTCTGGAAATGGCGTCCGCGGGGTGGTAAAATAGTTTAAAAAAGCGATCAGGAGGTGCCCTCCATTGAAGAAGCGTATATTGTTCATCGGCACGGGCGGGACCATTGCCTCGGAGCTCAGGAGCGGCGCGCTGTCGCCGCTGGTGGGGCCGGAGCAGCTTTTGAGCTACGTGCCGGACGTGGCCGGGCTCTGCGACGTGGAATGCCTGCAGCTCTACGAGCTGGACAGCACGGACATCGGCCCCGCGCACTGGCTGGGCATGGCCGCCACCATCCGCGAAAACTATGCGGACTTCGACGGCTTCGTGATCAGCCATGGCACGGACACCATGGCCTACACCGCCGCCGCGCTCAGCTACCTGGTCCAGTACAGCCCCAAGCCCATCATCCTCACCGGCGCGCAGAAGCCCATCGGCGAGGATGCCTCCGACTCCCGCACCAACCTGCGCGACAGCTTCCGCTGCGCCGCCGAGCGCGGGATGCACGGCGTTTTCATCGTGTTCAACGGCCGCGTCATCCTCGGCACCCGCGCGCGCAAGACGCACACCAAGAGCTTCGACGCCTTCGCCAGCATCAACTACCCCAACATCGCCGACGTGCGCGACGGGCGGCTGATCCGCTACATAACGCCCCAGTGCCTGAGCGAGCCGCGCTTTTACGACCGGCTGGACCCCAGCGTGGGGCTGCTGAAGCTCAGCCCCGGGATGCGCCCCGAGCTGCTCGCCTGGATGCTGCGCGAGTACCACGCGCTGGTCGTCGAGAGCTTCGGCGTGGGCGGGCTGCCGCACGCCGGCGGGATGCACGAGATGGTCTCCGCCGCCGCGGCCGCCGGCAAGGCCGTGGTGATGACCACGCAGGTGCAGAACGAGGGCAGCGACCTGGCCGTTTACGCCACGGGCCGCCCCCTGGCCGAGGACGGCGCCGTGCTGGAGGCCTACGACATGACCACCGAGTCCGCCCTCGCCAAGCTGATGTGGCTGCTGCCCCTCGTCCGCGCGGGCGGCGACCTCAGGCAGCTCTTCTACACGCCCGTGAGCCTCGACATCCTGGCCAGCGCGCTGAACTGACGCTCAGAGCGCTCCCACGGCGCTGCGCGCGGCTGAGGCAAGGCGGATCTCCGACGCGGAGACCTCATAGGCCGTCTTTTCCACCGGCTCGCCGTCGATCAGCTTTATGTACTGCCGGCTCTGGACCCTGCCGGTGAGCTCCACGCCGTCGCCCACGTCGAACAGCGCGGCCGTGCGCGCCCTCGCGCCCCAGCAGATGCACGGCAGATAGTCCGAGCGGCCACAGCGGCGGTTGACGGCCAGCATCAGGTCGCAAATGTCCCGCCCCATCGGCGTGACGCGCAGCACCGGCTGCTTGCACAGCGCGCCGCGCAGGGTGATGGAGTTCACGTCCTCCCCGCCGCCGGCGAGCGAGAGCGCGCGGGCAAAGACGGTTATCACCAGCTTCGGCCCCTCCTCCCGGCGGTTGTTGAACGAGCGCAGCTCGCCCTGTACGCAGAGGCGCTCGGCCTCCTCTATCCTCAGCGCGGCGAGCAGCGCCTCCCGCGCGACGACGTTTATCGTGTCCACCGCCCCGGAGAGCCGCCGCGTCTCCACCGGGAAGATGAAAAAGCGCTCGCCCCTGCTGAGGTGCGAAAAGCGCGGCGCGGCGGCCAGCGCGCCGCACAGCTCCACCGTGTTCCTGCATAAAGCCTCGTCCATTTACAAGCCTCCGTATCGTTAGTCGCCCGCTTGGGGCCGCGCTAAGAGCTTATTCCCCGCCGCGCTTGTATATTCTCCTCCGGCGTAGTATAATGCTTCCACCACCTCACAAAAAGGAGAAAAGACATGGAGCTCAAAGATATTCTCTCCCGCTGCGACCACACCCTGCTGCGCGTGGACGCCGGCAGCGCCGAGATCCGCGCCCTCTGCGACCAGGCCATAAAGTACAACTGCGCCTCCGTCTGCATCCCGCCCTGCCACGTCAAGGGCGCGAGGGCCTATGTCGGCGCGAAAATGAAGGTCTGCACCGTCATCGGCTTCCCGAACGGCTATATGACCACCGCCGCGAAGGCCTTTGAGGCGGCGGACGCCGTAAAAAACGGCGCGGACGAGATAGACATGGTCATCAACCTGGCCATGGTCAAGGACGGCTGCTGGGGCGACGTGGCGGACGACATCGCCGCCGTGCGCGCCGCCTGCGAGGGCCATGTGCTGAAGGTCATCATCGAGTGCTGCCTCCTCACGGAGGAGGAAAAGCGCATGCTCTGCCGCATCGTCTCCGACTCCGGCGCGGACTACATCAAGACCTCCACCGGCTTTTCCACCGGCGGGGCCACGCGCGAGGACGTCAAGCTGCTGCGCAGCTGCTGCGCGGAGCACGTGAAGGTCAAGGCCGCCGGCGGCATCAAGACGCTCGCCGACGCCGAGGACTTCATAAACCTGGGCGCCGACCGCCTGGGCACCAGCCGCATCGTCAAGCTCGCCATGGAGCTTGAGAACGCGCCCGGTGCGCCCGAGGAGAACTACTGATGCGCCGCCGCCGGGTCACTTACCGCCCCAGCCGCGCCACCGGCATCCTCGGCACCGTGATGGGCGGCGTGTTCGTGCTCATCGGCATCTTTTTCGCCATCCCCAACGCCGGCGCCCTCGGCGTGCTGTGGACGCTGTTCGCCGTGGCCATCACCGCCTTCAACGCCTACAACGCCTTTGGTAAAAAATACGTCGGCCCGGAGATACGCATCGAGGAAGAGGGCGCCGAGGACGCCCCCGCCTCCGCCCCGGCCGGCGCGGCGGAGCGCCTGCGCGAGCTGGAGGCCCTGCGCGCGCAGGGCCTGATAACGGAGGAGGAATACGCCCAAAAACGGCAGGAGATCCTCTCCGAGCTCTGAAAAGCGCCGCCCTTCTGTGTCAAGTCAC
>DVOV01000109.1 GCA_018713375.1 Candidatus Scatomorpha stercorigallinarum
GAATGACAGATTGTTTGTCTCTGAGCTGCAATACACCACAACGGTAGGCCGCCAGAAAGATGAGATCAATGAGCACGAACTGGGACGCGGAGACATCGCCGACCGCGACAAGGGCATCCTGGGCGCGAACGGCATCGTCGGCGCCGGCCACTGCATCGCCTGCGGCGCGGGCCTCTCCGCCAAGCTGCGCGGCACCGACCAGGTCTGCGTCTGCTTCTTCGGCGACGGCTCCACCAACCAGGGCACCTTCCATGAGTCGCTGAACATGGCCAGCATCTGGAAGCTGCCGATCATTTTCGTCTGCGAGAACAACCACTACGGCATCTCGATGAGCCAGGACCGCCACCAGGCGATCAAGGACGTGGCCGACCGCGGCGCCGCCTACAACATCCCCGGCATCGCCGTTGACGGCAACGACCCGATGGCCGTCTATGAGGCCGCGAGCGAGGCCGTGGCCCGGGCGCGCGCCGGCAAGGGCCCCACGCTGCTGGAGTGCAAGACCTACCGCCAGCACGGCCACTTCGAGGGCGACCCGGCCATCTACAAGCCGAAAGAGGAGCAGGCCGCCTGGATGGAGAAAGACCCCATGCCGCGCTTCGCCAAGTTCCTCGTTGACAACGGCGTCTGCACCGAGGAAGAGGTAAAGGCGATGGACGACCAGGTGGCGAAGGAGATCGAGGACTCCATCGCGTTCGCCGACGCCCAGCCCATCCCGTCCCTGGAGAGCGCCGTCGTGGACGTATATTCCGACATCGTTGAGGAGGTGCGCGACAGATGAAGATGATGACCTATTCCGAGGGCATCCGCGAGGGCATGAGCATCAGGATGCGTGAAGACCCCAACGTTATCCTCTTCGGCGAGGACGTAGGCGCTTTCGGCGGCTGCTTCGGCGTTTCGATGGGGATGATCGACGAATTCGGCCCCGAGCGCGTGCGCGACACGCCGATTTCCGAGGGCGCGATAATCGGCTGCGCCGTCGGCGCCGCCGCCACCGGCCTGCGGCCCATCGCCGAGCTGATGTTCTGCGACTTCCTCACCGTCGGCATGGACCAGCTCGTCAACCAGGCCGCCAAGATGCGCTATATGTTCGGCGGCAAGATCTCCATGCCGATGGTCGTCCGCCTGCCGGCGGGCGCGGGCACCGGCGCCGCCGCCCAGCACTCCCAGAGCCTCGAGGCCTGGCTCACCCACGTCCCCGGCCTGAAGGTCGTCTACCCCTCCTGCGCGGAGGACGCGCTGGGACTGATGCTCTCCGCCATCGACGACGACAACCCCGTCATGTACTTCGAGAACAAGACCCTGATGGGCATGAAGAGCGAAGTGAACAGCTTCGACCCCATCCCCCTGGGCAAGGGCAAGGTCCTGCGCGAGGGCGAGGACCTCTCCATCATCACCTACGGCAAGCAGGTCTATGACGCGCTGGAGGCCGCCGAAAAGCTGGCGCAGGACGGCGTCAGCGCCGAGGTCATCGACCTCCGCAGCCTCTACCCGCTGGACAAGGCCCTCATCGGCGAGACCGTGAGCAAGACGCACAAGGCCGTCATCATCACCGAAGAGGTGCGCCGCGGCGGCTTCGGCGGAGAGCTCAGCGCCATCATCGCCGAGGAGTATTTCGACTATCTGGACGCGCCCGTGGTGCGCATCGGCGCGCTGGACACGCCCGTCCCCTTCGCCCCCAACCTGGAGCAGTACTACATGCCGAACGCCCAGGACATCCTGGCCGGCGTGAAGAAGATCCTCTGATACCACCCCTTCCCCATCTCCGCCCGCGCAAGGAGCGCTCTTGCGCTCCCTGCGCGGGCCGCTTTATGGAAGGGCGCTATTGGGAACGTACATACAAGGAGTGGTGGAATGGCTTCCATAGGCATCATCGCGAACCCGGCGTCGGGCAAGGACATCCGCCGCCTGGTCTCCTACGCCACGACCATAGACAACAACGAAAAAGTAAATATCTGCAAGCGCATCGTCCTCGCGGCCCAGGGCCTGGGCGTGGAGAGCGCATATTTCATGCCCGAGACCTTCATGATCGGCTACGCCGTGAAGGATTCGCTGGAGAGCGACGGGGTGCTCAGCCTCTCGCTGGGCGTGCTGGACTTTGAGATCGAGGCCGCGATGGAGGACACCGTGCGCTCCGCCAGGATGCTCGAGGAGCTGGGCGTGGGCTGCATCGTCGTCCTCGGCGGCGACGGCACTTCCCGCGCCGCCGCCAAGGGCATCACGAAAACGCCCATGCTCTCCATCTCCACCGGCACCAACAACGTCTATCCGGCGATGATGGAGGGCACCGTGGCCGGCATGGCCGCCGCCGCCGTGGCGCTGATGGACGAGCCCTACAGCTGCTGCATACACGACAAGCGCATCACCGTGCGCGTGAACGGCGAGGCGCGGGACACCGCGCTCATCGACGCCGTGGTCTCCGACGACTTCTATGCCGGGGCCAAGGCCATCTGGGACCCGGAGCGCATCCGCCGCATCGTCGTCACCCGCTGCCACCCGGCCACCATCGGCTTTTCCGCCGTCGCCGGGGCCTACCGCATCGTGGAGGACACGGAGGACATCGGCTTCGCCGTGGAGCTGGGCGCGCAGGGCGAGGGCGTGCTCGCGCCCATCGCCGCCGGCGTGCTCACGCCCGTGCACGTCTCCGCCTCCCGCACGCTCGCCCTGGGCGAGGAGTACCGCTTCACGGCCGAGAGCCGCTGCATGATCGCCCTCGACGGCGAGCGCGAGGTGCGCGTCCAGCCGGGGGACGAGGTGTCCATGACCGTAGAGCGCGACGGCCCCTGGCGCGTGCTGCCGCGAAAGGCCCTGCAGAGGGCCGCCGAGCTGGGCATGTACCGGCTCAGATAGTTTTATCAGGAGGAAATTATGGCTAAAGTGATCGTAATGCCCAAGCTGGGCCTGACCATGACCGAGGGCACGGTCAGCAAATGGCTGAAGCACGAGGGCGACGCCGTCAAGGAGGGCGAGCCCCTTTTCGAAGTTGAGACCGACAAACTCACCAACACCATCGAGGCCTCCGCCTCCGGCACGCTGCTGAAGATAGCGGTGGCCGAGGGCGGCACGGCCAAGTGCCTGGACCCCGTGG
>DVOV01000110.1 GCA_018713375.1 Candidatus Scatomorpha stercorigallinarum
ACCAAAGACGGCGTCCGCCGCTACGGCTTCCACGGCACCAGCCACCGCTATGTCTCCCAGCGCTGCGCCGAGCTCATGGGCAAGCCCATCGAGGAGCTGAAGCTCATCAGCTGCCACATGGGCAACGGCTCGAGCATCTGCGCCATCATGAACGGCAAGAGCGTGGACACCTCCATGGGCTTCACCCCGCTGGTCGGCCTGCCGATGGGCACCCGCGTGGGCGACGTTGACCCGGGCGCCATGCAGTTCATCATGAACAAGTACGGCCTGGACATCGACGCCATGCTGAATATCCTCAACAAGAAGTCCGGCGTGCTGGGCATTTCCGGCGTCAGCAGCGACTTCCGCGACCTTGAGAACGCCGCCGAGGAGGGCAACGAGCGCGCCCGCCTGGCCCTTGACATGTTCGACTACTCCGTGGCCAAGGTCGTCGGCAGCTACGTCGCGGCGATGAACGGCGTGGACGCCATCATCTTCACCGCCGGCGTGGGCGAGAACGCCCCCACCACCCGCGCGGGCATCTGCTCCTACCTCGGCTACCTCGGCTGCGAGATCGACGAAGCCGCCAACGCCAAGCGCGGCAGCGACAACCGCATCTCCACCGACTCCAGCCGCGTCCAGCTGTGGGTCATCCCCACCAACGAGGAGCTCGTGATTGCGCGCGACACCCGCGACATCGTCTCCGCCCTGTGAGCGCATAAAAAAACAGCCCCGCCGTCCCCAACCGGGCGGCGGGTTTTTTTATTCCGTTTCCCACGGCTCGCCGGCCTCTGCCGAGCGCTCCGCCGGCTCTGCCGGCGGGGTCTCTGCCTCTGAACGCAGCCGCAGCAGCGGCGCGCAGATCACCGAGGCCAGCAGCAGCGAAAATATGAGCGCCACGGCCGCGACTGTCTGCTTCATGTGTCCGTCTCACCTTTCATAAGTCCGTCGATCACACTGTAGAGCTCCCCCGCGCCCTTCACACGGACGGTGAAGCTCCCCGAACAGTCCACGCTCCCGCGGCCGTCCGCGCGCACGAAGAGCCACACCGGCCCGCCGGCCGTGTCGATGAACACGCGGTAGTCCCCTGCCTCCGTGCGGATAGCGCCCTTGCGCTTCACGCCGCCGTATTCGAGCGAGCGCCCCGCCGCGGCCGCGGCATCGGCTTCGTCGCCGGAAAATTCGCGCACCTCCCCGCCGGGAAAGGCTATGACCTCGAGGGCCGTCCCGCCGCTCTCCAGGCGGGCGAGCTCCGTTTCGAGCGCACTCCGCAGCCTCCTGACGCTGCTGCGGACAAAAATTACCGCCATGATGGCCAACCAGACCAGCAGCAGGGCCGCCGCTATCAGGCGGATCTTATTCTTTCCCATGTCCCTTCCCCTCTCGCGCCCGGCTTATCGCCCGCGGGCCTTGGCCGCCTGCCCTTCCACCATACGCACGAGGGACGTTTCGCCCAGGGCGGCATTCCCGGCGGCGTCCGTAAGGCCGTCTATCGTCATGACGTCGCCGCGGACGTCAAATTCGCCCGTGTAAACGCTGTCTCCCTCGCCGTCGCGCAGGAAAAGCGTCCGCACTCCCTCGCTGGTCACAGCGCGGAGCTCCTCCCAGCCGGCCCCGGTTTCCAGATATGCCGTCACCTTGCAGCCGCCGCTGCCGTCCTCCCGGCTGACAAGGTAAAACCCGCCATCCTCCCCGGCCCAGACGGAGGGCCCCGCCCAGGGGCCGGTCGAGTAGACCCGCTCCTGCCAGGCGAAATATTTGTGCCTGTGGATATTCAGGTGTATGCCGAGCACCAGCAGCGGCAGCAGCAGTATGCCCAGGCACAGAAGTATGCACTTTGCTGTCCCATCCTTCACTTAAGCCACCCCGGAGTTTGCCCCGAGCCGGGCATATCCAAGTCCGCCCGGCGCACCAACATAAACCGCACCGCCGCGGGGGCGTCACTCCCCGGCTTCTGTAATCGGCGCGTCCAGCTCCGGCTCCTTCCGGCGGAACTTCTTTTGTATAAAATACAGCGCCATGGTCATCAGGGCGGAAATCTCCGCAGGCAAGAGGTTCATATACATCCTGAACAAGCCGTCGTAGTTCCTGAAATACGCCACAACCGCCGCATATATCACGCAGAACACGGCGATTGTCACGAGCATGACCACGCGCTCGCGGCGACTCATCTTCTTCCACGAGAGCAGGTAGCAAACGGCATATGCCACGAACACCAGCGAAATTATTATCATTACATAATCTACCAGAGAATAAAGCCCAAAGTTCAGATCCTCCGACGTGGCCATCGAGTAATAGAGCTCCTCGTCGGCCTCGCTCATGCCGCCGGGCCTGAACTGCGAGGATGGACGCACAACCCTCCCGCCAAACACAGTGAGCGACAGCACAAACAGCGCCTGCAGCGCGATGAAAGTGCCGAACAGTCTGTTCCGCCAGCCCTTGCTTGTAACATCCCTCAGCGAACCATCCATAATTATTTCTCCTTATAGATTAAAAATGATGTGTTGACGTGTTAAAACCGTCTGTATTGCACATTTTGTGCATCTTCAGAAATATACTTATAAGGATATTCATGCCACCCTGAGACGGCTGCAGCTCCGTCAGGATATGCGCTGTCCTCGATTCCATAGATACATATAATTTCAGCATAGTTGCCAGCTTCTTCCACATCAGCTTGGGCTGAAGCAGTCATAGTGATCATGAAATCGACCAATGCTGACATATAATCGCCCAAATCTGGAATAAACCCGACAACATCAGAAATAATCTCTGCGACTTCTATTTGTTCATCCAAATCTAAGTATTTTTCTGTTCGAGTAGGCGTAAGCAAGGTAACAGAGAAGGCCATATCCACACCAAACTCTGCAAGTTCCTCGGATGTTTCATAATATATGATTCCGCCATTATTAAACCTGTATCCTTTAGTTCCCGGATATTCACTATTGTTCTCATAGAGCAGCATCTGCGTATACGAATCCTGCAAATACCACCTGTATGCGAGCTCGTACACTTCCGGGTAGCCTTCAAGCTGCTCCTCAACAACAGCCATTCTCTCCTCTACAAGGATTTGCACCTCTGCCTCAATCTGCTCCATAGTCATAATTTGCTCATTTTCGGCGTCCATCTGTCCATCCGACGCAAGCGCCATGGTGCCAAGGGAAAAACTCATTATCAGCGCAAGGAACATGCAGAACAGTCTCTTTTTCATTTTCTTTCTCCTTTCAAAATAGTATCATATCTCACCTGCGTTGTCCACTGTGGATTTACATTTTTCCGTCACTCGCGGCCCATCGGAATCTCCCCCAATTCGCTTTTCATTTGGAGCTGACTACACTATAACATTATTTTTGATATATTGCAATGAATATTATTGACAAGATTAGTTTATTCATGTTATTATAAATGCACAATCGATTGGAGTTTTCTTATGGCCAAAGAAACAGATTCCGGACATTCGTTCGAAGCTTTTTACAAGCGTGCAACCAGTCCGCTCGTTGTGCTGCGCCTGCTCTCGGAAAAGCCCATGTACGGCTACGAGATAACGCAGGAGATGAAGCAGCGCAGCGGCGGCAAATACACCATGTCACTGCTCTACCCCGTGCTGTACCGCCTGCTGGACCAGGGATACGTCTGCGAGGACCACACGGAGGTGGCCGTGGGCCGTGCGCGCACTTATTACGCTATAACCCCGGAAGGGCTGGAGTATTATAAGCGCACCGTGCAGGACTACCGCCGCATTTCCGGCGTGTTCGAGCAGCTGCTGGAGGGAGGGCCAGGCGATGACTAAAGCGGCAAAGAAGTATCTTCGATGCGTCTCGCGGCGTCTGCTCGCCCTGCCCGCCACCCGTGCGTCCCTGCTCGCCGCTCTGGGGAAGGAGATCGCCGAGCGCTGCCCGGAGGGCGGCTTCGACGACATCTCTGCCGAGTTCGGCGCGCCGGCACACGCCGCAGCAGAGCTGCAGCTGAACGTGAGCGAGGCGGAGCTGTCCGCCGTCAGCGCGCGGCAGAAAAAGCGCACCGCGATGCTGATAGGCGCATGCGCCGCGCTGGCGCTCATGCTCGGGGTGTATGTGTGGTATGTCCAGACTAATGAAGTTGTTTTTGCAACCAGCGTTATAACTCAATGCCGCTAAGAGGTAATGTTATGAAAAGGCTCCCTCGCCTGATTGTTGCTACCATAGTCCTCGTTTGCATGTTCTGCACTTCAGCATTTGCCGGTTTTTACGGCGAAGCTTGCGAGATCACATACTTTGACGACGGCTCATACTGCATAAGCCGCATAGTGGAATATAGTTCCCCGGCGAGCAGGGCCGCAAATACTGTTGCTGAGGGCGAGCGCTCCATCGACTACTATAGCGCTTCCGGTGATATGAAGTTCTCCCTCACGCTCCACGGCACTTTTACTTACGACGGCAACATTGCCCTTGCCACGTCCGCTGACTACGACTATGACATCTACGACACGCTGTGGTCGCTGGACAACGGGCGCGCCTGGTGCGCCGGCGCCACGGCCCTGGCCGAGGCCACGTTCAGCCACCCTCTCCTCAGCGATGTCGTAATAAACACCTCTCTGAGCTGCAGCCCGGACGGGCATCTCTTCTGACTCCCACGCTCTTCCTTTCCTCTTCCCGCCGAATTGGGGCCGGACGCCGTCCGGCCCCAATTTCCTGTTGACAGGCCGGGGAAATCATGCTACAATACTCAGGCCGCGTCGAAGGGGCTTTAAGCGGCCATGCCCGCCCCCAGAGCGAGTCTCTTGAAGAGAGGAATGAAAGAAAAGTATGAAGCACGCCATCATCGAGACCGGCGGCAAGCAGTACCGCGTGGCGGAGGGCGACGTCATTTTCGTCGAGAAGCTCAACGCCGAGGCCGGCGAGACCGTCACGTTCGACCGCGTCCTGGCCGTCATCGACGACGAGGGCTCCGTTTTCGGCACCCCCGTGGTGGAGGGCGCCGCCGTCACCGGCAGCGTCGTGAAGAACGGCCGCGGCAAGAAGGTCCGCGTCTATAAGATGAAGCCCAAGAAGGGCTATCAGCGCCTGCAGGGCCACAGGCAGCCCTACAGCAAGGTGCAGATAAACAGCATCGCCTGAAGCAGTTCCGCACTTAACGATTCGGAGGTGTAACACATGGCACATAAAAAGGGAATGGGCTCCACCAAGAACGGCCGCGACAGCGAGTCCAAGCGCCTCGGCGCCAAGCGGGCGGACGGACAGTTCGTCCTGGCCGGCAACATCCTCGTCAGGCAGCGCGGGACCAAGATCCACCCGGGCACCAACGTGGGCAAGGGCAAGGACGACACCCTGTTCTCCCTGGTCGACGGCACCGTGAGGTTCGAGCGCTACGGCAAGGACCGCAAGAAGGTCTCCGTTTACGAAGAGATCGCCCAGTAACAAAGCGGCGGACGAGCTTCCCTCGTCCGCCTTTTTTATTATGCTATAAGGAGTAGACTATGGCCTCACCCTTTGTTGACAAGGTAACGATAGACGTCCGCGCCGGGAAGGGCGGGGACGGGGCGGTGTCCTTCCACCGCGAAAAATATGTTGCGGCCGGCGGGCCGGACGGCGGCGACGGCGGCCGCGGCGGCGACATCGTCTTCAAGGCCGACGACAACATGTCCACCCTGATGGACTTCCGCTACAAGCGCAAATTCGTCGCCGGTGACGGCCAGAACGGCCAGGGCAAGCGCTGCTCCGGCAAGGACGGCGAGAGCGTCGTCCTGCGCGTCCCGCGCGGGACGCTTTTGCGCGACGCAGACAGCGGCGCGATAATGCACGACATGTCCTCCGGCGAGGACTATGTGGCCTGCCGCGGCGGGCGCGGCGGCTGGGGCAACAAGCAATTCGCCACCCCCACGCGCCAGGTCCCCCGCTTTGCCAAGCCGGGCCTGCCCGGCGAGGCGCACCGCATACTGCTCGAGCTGAAGCTCCTCGCGGATGTGGGCCTTGTCGGCTTCCCGAACGTCGGCAAGAGCACGCTGCTCTCCGTGGTCTCCAACGCGCACCCGAAGATTGCCAACTACCACTTCACAACGCTGTTCCCCAACCTCGGGGTGGTGTATGTGGACGAGCACGTCTCCTTCGTCCTCGCGGACATCCCCGGCATAATCGAGGGCGCGAGCGAGGGCGCCGGACTCGGGCACGACTTTTTGCGGCACATCGACCGCTGCCGCCTGCTCATCCACCTTGTGGACGTCTCCGGCAGCGAGGGGCGCGACCCGGTGGAGGATTTCGAGACGATAAACGCCGAGCTCTCGCGCTACAGCCCGGAGCTGGCCTCCCGGCCGCAGCTCGTCGCCGCGAACAAGTGCGACCTGCTGGACGACGCCGGGCGCGAAAACCTCGAAAGACTGCGCGCGCACGTGGAGGGCAAGGGCCTGCGGCTATTTGAGATCTCCGCGGCCTCCACCCTGGGCACGCGCGAGCTGATGCGCGCCGCCGCCGGCGAGCTGGCGCATCTGCCGCCCATCGCGGTGTTCGAGTCGGACTATGTGCCGCCCGCGCCGGAGATAGGCCGCCCCGAGGACGTGAAGATAACCCACGACGGCCGCACCTGGTACCTCGAGGGCGACTGGCTCGCGCGGCTGGTGGCCACGGTGAACTTCTCCGACTACGAGAGCCGCATGTACTTCGACCGCAACCTCCGCAGCGCCGGGATTTACGACCGCATGGAGCAGCTCGGCGTCAAGGACGGCGACACGGTCAGCATCTACGACATCGAATTTGAATATCAGAGCTGAAAAAAGGAAAAAGGCCCGCAGGGGCCTTTTTCCTTTTCCCCGCGGGTCTTCTCGCTTGGTAGCGTCTTTGCTCACTTATCTTTATTGGTGTTGATCTTTGAAATGATCGACGCATGGCCCTGTCGTTTTTTGTCCTTGACACGCATTTTACATTCTGGTATAATACATCGAAATGCGGCCCGCGGTTGCGGGCTTTTGGCGCGCTTGAAGGGAGGCACAGCATGGATACGTTCGTCATCAAGGGCTGCCGGGCGTTCGTTGCCGGCCGTTTCGTCCCCGCCGACGTGGAGGTCTCCGGCGGCGTGGTTTCCCGTTTGGGGCGTGATATCGCCCCCGGCCAGGGCGTTCCTGTTTTTGAATTCGATAACTGTTTCCTTTTTCCCGGTCTCATTGATGTTCATGTGCATCTTCGAGAGCCGGGATTTTCTTATAAGGAGACGATGGAGAGCGGCACGCTCGCGGCCGCGCGCGGCGGCTTCACCACCGTGTGCGCCATGCCCAACCTCGACCCTGTGCCGGACAGCCCCGAGCACCTGGAGGCCGAGCTGGCGGCCATCCGGCGCGGCGCGCTCATCCGCGTGCTGCCCTACGGGGCGATAACGCGCGGCGAGCGCGGGCAGGAACTGGCCGACATGCGCGCGCTGGCGCCGTATTGCTGCGCCTTTTCGGACGATGGGCGCGGCGTGCAGAGCGAGGAGATGATGCGCGCGGCCATGCAGCTCGCGGCGGGCCTGGGCAAGATCGTCGCCGCCCACTGCGAGGTGGACAGCCTCTTGCACGGCGGCTATATTCACGACGGGCGCTACGCCCGCGGGCACGGCCACCGCGGCATAAGCTCCGAGAGCGAGTGGCGCGAGGTGGAGCGCGACTGCCGCCTGGCGCGGGAGACCGGCTGCAAACTGCACATCTGCCACGTCTCGACGAAGGAGTCGGTTGACATAATACGCAGCGCGAGAGCGCGCGGCGCGGACGTCACGGCGGAGACGGCGCCGCATTACCTGCTGCTGACGGAGGACGACCTGCAGGAGGACGGGCGCTTCAAGATGAACCCGCCCCTGCGCACGGCGGCGGACCGCGATGCGCTCATCGAGGGCGTCCTCGACGGGACGATAGGCATGATAGCCACCGACCACGCCCCGCACTCGGCGGAGGAGAAGTCCCGCGGGCTGGAAAAGTCGGCGATGGGCGTCGTGGGGCTGGAGACGGCCTTCGCCTCGCTCTACACGGGCCTTGTGCGGCCGGGCGTCATAGCGCTGGAACAGCTCGTGGAGCTGATGAGCCTCTCCCCCGCCGCGCGCTTCGGGCTCGAGTGCGGCATCGCGGAGGGCGCGCGGGCCGACCTGGCCGTGTTCGGCCCCGATATCACCTGGACGGTGGACCCCAACGATTTCGCCACCCGCGGCCGGGCCACGCCCTTTGCCGGACGGGTGCTGAACGGAAAATTCCTGATGACAGTCTGTGGAGGTAAGATCGTATGGAAAGGATGAAAAGGCGCCTGGTGCTGGAAAACGGCAGCGTCTATGAGGGCGAGGGCTTCGGCGCGGACGTGGACTGCGTCTGCGAGATCGTGTTCAACACGTCCATGGTGGGATATCAGGAGATCGTCTCCGACCCCAGCTACACGGCCCAGGCCGTGGTCATGACCTACCCCGTGATAGGCAACTACGGCATAACGGACGAGGACTTTGAGACCCGCACGCCGACTATCGGCGCGCTGATAGTGCGCGATTACAACGACAACCCCTCCAACTTCCGCTACACCAAGACGCTCGACGAGCTGATGGTGGAATACGGCATCCCCGGCGTCTCCGGCGTGGACACCCGCCGCCTGACGCGCGAGATACGCGGCGAGGGCAGCCAGAAGGCGCTTATCACCACCCCCGCCGTGAGCGTGGAGGAGGCCCTTGAGCGCCTGGCCGCCAGCGAGCTGCCTCACGACTCCGTCTCCCGCGTCAGCTGCAAAAAGCGCTGGTACTCCCGCACCAGCAACCACACGCACAC
>DVOV01000111.1 GCA_018713375.1 Candidatus Scatomorpha stercorigallinarum
GGAGGCCGCGCGCCCCACGGCCGAGCCCCTGCCCGGCTATCAGCAGCCGCGGCCGATGGTCTACTGCGGCATCTACACCGAGGACGGCAGCAAATACCCCGACCTGCGCGACGCGCTCGAGAAGCTGCAGCTCAACGACGCCTCGCTCTCCTTCGAGCCGGAGAGCTCCGTCGCCCTCGGCTTCGGCTTCCGCTGCGGCTTCCTGGGCATGCTGCACATGGAGGTCATCCAGGAGCGCCTGGAGCGCGAGTTCGACCTCGACCTGGTCACCACGCTGCCCTCTGTCATCTACGAGGTGACGAAGACGGACGGCACGCTGGTGCGCGTGGACAACCCCCACAACTACCCCGACCCGGCCAGCATCGCCGAGGCCAAGGAGCCCTATGTGAACGTCTCCATCATCACGCCGCAGGAGTTCGTGGGCAACATCATGCCCCTCTGCCAGGAGCGGCGCGGCGAATACAAGGACATGCAGTACCTGGACACGCACCTCGTCGAGCTGCGCTACCAGATGCCGCTCAACGAGATCATCTACGACTTTTTCGACACGCTGAAGGCCCGCACGAAGGGCTACGCCTCGCTCGACTACGAGCTGGCCGACTACCGGCCCAGCGAGCTGGTGAAGGTGGACATGCTCCTGAACGGCGAGCAGGTGGACGCGCTGAGCTTCATCGCCCACAAGGACAAGGCCTATCCCCGGGCGCGCAAGCTCTGCGAGAAGCTGAAGGAGAACATCCCCCGCCAGCTCTTCGAGATCCCCGTGCAGGCGGCCATCGGCGGCAAGATCATCGCCCGCGAGACGGTGAAGGCCCTGCGCAAGGACGTGCTCGCCAAGTGCTACGGCGGCGACATCACGCGCAAGAAGAAGCTGCTGGAAAAGCAGAAGGAGGGCAAGAAGAAGATGCGCCAGCTGGGCACCGTCTCCATCCCCACGGAGGCCTTCCTGGCCGTGCTCAAGCTGGATGAGTGAGATAGGCCGGCTGTACGGCGAGCTCTATGCCGCCGTTGGGGACATGAGCGATCTTTCGCACTTCACGGCCATGGCCGGCGGGCTCTACCGCTCGCAGGAAACGCGGCTGATGATCATCGGCCGGGCCACGAACGGCTGGAGGCGGCTGGACACCTCGAGCGCCGCGGCCTTCTCCCGCGAGGCGGAGGCGGCGTTCGGATCTCCGGGCTTTTCCTGGGTGTCCGGCGCTGGAGGGGACCTGCGCTCCGCGCGCGACGTGCTCTACCGCCTGAGCCGCAGCCCCTTCTGGCGCGTTTCGCGCCGGCTGCTCGCCGCCCTCGGGGAGGACGCCTCCGGCCGATGGGTGGAGCGCATAGCCTGGAGCAACCTTTATAAAATCGCCCCTCTCGGGGGCGGAAACCCCTCCAACGCGCTCTGCCGCGCTCAGATAGGCCCCTGCCGGGCCATCCTCGCGGAGGAGATCCGCCGATTTGAGCCCACGCACATCTTCATGCCCGTGGGCTGGAACTGGTTCGAGAGCGACGGGAGGTATGATTTCTCCCGCCTTTTCGGCGGCGTCCGCCGCTCCGGGGGCAGATACGCCGAAGGCAGCGCGTATTTCGCCCTGCCGGATGGGCGGGCGGTTCAGGCCGTGATAGCCTGCCGGCCGGAGCGCCGCCCGGAGGAGGAATACGTCAGGGAAATCGCGGAGCTTTTCCGCACGTCCGCCCAGCGCGGGAAAGGAGCCACATGAAAATAACGTTTCTCGGCGCGGCCCACGAGGTCACGGGCAGCTGCACCCTCGTCGAGTGCGGCGGCGTCCGCTTTATCGTGGACTGCGGCATGGAGCAGGGGCAGGACATGTTCGTGAACCAGAGCCTGCCCGTATCCCCCGGCGAGGTGGATTTCGCCCTGCTGACGCACGCGCACATCGACCACTCCGGGCTGCTGCCGCTGCTGGTGAAAAACGGCTTTTCCGGCGCGGTGTACGCCACGGCCGCCACCTGCTCGCTCGCGGACATAATGCTGCGCGACAGCGCGCACATACAGATGAGCGAGGCCGAGTATAAAACCCGCAAGGCGCAGCGCGCCGGCCGGCCGGCGGTCGAGCCGCTATATGATCTCGGGGACGTTGAAGCGCTCGTGAAGCTCCTGCGCCCGTGCGCGTACGGCGAGGCCGTGCAGCCCGCGGAGGGCGTTGCGGTCCGCTTTACGGACATCGGGCACCTGCTCGGCTCTGCCTGCATTGAAGTCTGGCTGAGCGAGGGCGGCGTGACGAAAAAGCTCGTCTTTTCCGGCGACATCGGCAACACGCGCCAGCCCATACTGCGCGACCCGCAGCGGATAGCCTCGGCGGACTATGTGGTCGTGGAGTCCACCTACGGCGACCGCACCCACGGCGCGGAGCGCCCGGACTACATTTCGCTCCTCGCCGGGGCAATACAGCGCACGCTCGACCGCGGCGGCAACGTCGTGATCCCCGCCTTCGCCGTGGGCAGGACGCAGGAGATGCTGTATTTCATCCGCGAGATCAAGGAGCGCGGCCTCATCCGCGGGCACGACGGCTTCAAGGTATACGTGGACAGCCCCCTGGCCATTGAGGCCACGAGCGTATTTTTACAGTGCGACACCTCGTTCCTCGACGACGAGGCCCGCGCCATCCTCGCACGCGGGGTGAACCCGCTGTATTTCGACGGGCTGGAGACCTCCGTGAGCGCCGAGGAGTCGAAGGCCATCAACGCCGACACGGAGCCGAAGGTGATAATCTCGGCGAGCGGCATGTGCGACGCCGGCAGGATAAGGCACCACCTCAAGCACAACCTCTGGCGGAGCGAGAGCCTTATCCTCTTCGTCGGCTACCAGGCCGAGGGGACGCTCGGCCGCGCGCTCTACGAGGGCGCGAAAGAGGTGCGGCTCTTCGGCGAGGACGTCGCCGTCCGGGCCGAGGTCACCTATCTGCCCGGCGTGAGCGGGCACGCGGACAAAAACGGCCTGCTGGACTGGATGCTCGGCTTCACCGAGCGCCGCCCGGCGCAGGTGTTCGTCAACCACGGGGACGACACGGCCTGCACGGCCTTCGCCGAAACGCTCAAGGAACACGGCTTCGAGGCCATGGCGCCCTACAGCGGGACGGAATACGACCTCGCCGCCGGGGCGTTCGTCACGCTCACGGAGGGCGTCCGCGTGAAGCCGAAGGAGGCCGCGAAGCGCCCCAAACCCATGAACGAGCACCTCGCCGCGCTCATCGCCGCGGCGGAGCGTCTGCTCGAGGCCGCGCGCGGGGCCGAAGGCCGGCCCAACAAGCTGCTGCGCGGCTGGACCGAGCGCATAAACAAAATCACAAAGGACATGAAGGGCTGAAGGCCCGTCAAAGGAGGAGCCTTAAATGGCAGAGACAAACAGATTCGACCCCGAGCGCCCGCTCGGCGCCGGCATCGGCCGGCTCGGCCGCGAGGAGCTGATAAGGCTGGCCCTCGCGCTCTGCGCCGCCGCGCAGGGCTCGGAGGGCGGCGCGCACGGCTGCATCCACCCGATGAACATCAGCCTGACGCCGGAGGGCGCCGCGCTCGGCCCCAAGGCCGGGCACGCGCCGGGCGATTACAGCACGGACGAGCTGGAGTACATGGCTCCCGAGCTGTTCTGGGACCGTGAGCTGAGCAGCGCGGCGGACGTCTATTCCATCGGCCTTGTGCTCTACGCCGGCGTGACCGGCGGGCGGCTGCCCTTCTTCCCCTGCGGGCCGGAGAGCATAACCAACGAGCAGCGGGCCGCGGCCCTCCGCCGCCGCCTGAACGGCGAAGCCGTCGCCGTGCCCCCCGTGGCGGGCGAGAAGCTGGGCGAGGTGCTGAAAAAGGCCCTGGCCTTCGACCGCGCGGAGAGGTATGCCAACACCGCCGAGCTCGCCGCGGACCTGAAGGACTGCGTCGGCGAGGGCGACGCCGCCGCCATGGCCGCCTTCGGCAAGAGCGAGCGCGAGCTGAGCGAGGTGGAGCGCACCATGGCCGGCATCATCGCCTCTTTTGACGGGGACGCGGCCCCCGCCGCCCCGGCGGAGACCCCGGCAGCGCCCTCCCCCGCGCCGGAAAAGCCGCCGGAGGTGGAGTACCGCGTCGACAAGGGCTTCGAGCAGCGGCCGCAGAAAAAGGCCGCGCCCGAAAAGCCGCCGAAGCGCCAGCCGCCGCGGAAGCGCGGCGCGCTCTACGCCGTGCTCGCCATCTGCGTGGTGGTCGTGGCGGCGGCGCTGGTGGTGAACGCCGTCTGGGGCCTGCCCGGCAGCGGGGACGACGGCATTGCCAGCCCCTCGCCCGACGCCGCCGCTTCCGCCGCGCCCACGCCCAGTGCGGAGCCCACGCCCAGCCCCACGCCGTCGCCCGCTCCCACGCCCACCCCGCAGCCGGAGAGCACCTATCAGCTCTTCATCGAGGACGTCACCTGGGAGGAGGCCCGCGACCTCTGCGAGGAGAAGGGCGGCCACCTGGTGACCATCTCCGACGCCGATGAGCTGGAGAAAGTCACCGGCCTGGCGGAGACCTACGGCGTCTCGCTGGTCTGGATCGGCTTCTACCGCGGCCAGGACGGCGAGATACACTGGCTGAACGGCGAGGACATCGACTACTACATATGGGGCGACGGCGAGCCCTCCGGCCACGACACGGACGGCGCCGCCGAGGACTACGGCCTGCTCTGGCAGACCGACTCCGGCTGGATATACAACGACTCCCGCAACGATCCCATAAGCGCTTACCCCGGCATCTACAGCGGCAATATCGCCTATATCTGCGAATACGGCGGATGATGGCCGCAGGGCCCACGTGCCACCCCATTTCTTTGGTCTTGCCCAAAGAAACGGGAGTGGCGCCCCAAAGAAAAACGCCCAGGCTGCGGTAAGGAGGCAGATGCGCTGCGCGCCTCACTAACGGAGGTCATCCGTTGGTGAGGCGCGCTTCTTTGCATCCAAGCGCAGCTTGGCCGTCCGTGCATTGCTTCGCTTCGCTCGCGGCACTGCCGATTATCAACATGTTAGCGGCGCGAGCGTAAGCGAAGCCAGGCTGCGATAAGGAGGCAATGGGCTGTGCCCGGTCTACCGAAAGGCTTCCAACAGTGGGGCGCGCAGCGCAATTGCCAGCGGCCGTTGGCCGCCTTTGGAGTCTGAGGGGTTTCTTTTGGCGCAAGCAAAAGAAATCTCTCAGAATAGGGCCGCAGGGGCGTTCGTCCCTGCATCCCGCCCGCCGCCGCAAAAAAGGTGGCGGGCCGATGTGGATCGGTCCGCCGAAACAGGGTTGTGGGATAAAGATATGAGCCGGGTCCCCGCATGATGGCCCCGCCGTGGAGGCGGCCCCATCAGTTGGATAAGCTGTGATGAAAAGATACACCCGCGCGCGGGATTTTGCAAGAGCGAAGCCTGTCGAAGCGCCACTACTTTTGTCGAACGCATAAAATTTCTTTTCCGCGGGCATGATAGCTGCGAAAAGGAGGCTGAAAGCATGATAATGGACCGTATCGCACTGACCCTGGCCATCATCGGCGGTATCAACTGGGGCAGCGTGGGCCTGTTCCGCTTCGACATAGTCGCGTGGCTCTTTGGCGGGCAGACCGCCACCGTGAGCCGCGTCGTCTACACCCTCGTGGGCCTCGCTGCCCTCTGGTGCGTCACGCTGCTCTTCCGCAGCCGCGAAGAGGAATCCTCCCCCGGCTGACCAGGCTGCGCCTGGAGGCAGTTGCCTGCGGCCCGGGCTACGGTGAGGTTTGCGGAAACCTATAGCAGAAAACCCGAGGAGCTCCTGCTCCTCGGGTTTTGCTCTACGCGGCCTGCGCTGCGCGCCGCTTTATCTGAAGTTATCTGAAGTTTTGATCAAACTTTTTCAAAAGTTTGTGGGGTCGAGCCAGGCTGCGCCTGGATGCATCTGCCTGCGGCCTAGTTTACCGAAGGGTTTACGTCAGCGGGGCGCACAGCGCATCTGCCGCCGGACGCAGTTGCCTGCGGCCTGGGCTACGGTGAGGTTTGCGGAAACCTATAGCAGAAAACCCGAGGAGCTCCCGCTCCTCGGGTTTTGCTCTGCGCGGCGTGCGCTGCGCGCGCTTTCTCAGATCGCCGCCAGGGCGTCGCGGATCTTCTGCTTGATCTCCGGGGAGACCTTGCTGTCCGGCACCATGTTGAACACGGCCTCCACCGTCTTGCCCTTGACGAGCTTGACCATGGGGCTCTTGAGGATCTTCGGGTCGATGGCGTTCATCGCGTCGCAGGCCGCCTGGTTGGCGAGCAGCTCCTTCACTGTGACTTTGCTGATATCCATGTGGTTTCCCCTTTCAAGTCCGTGTGCCCGCGGTGCGCCCACGGGCCAAGTTATTGACATTTTAGCATGAAAATGTCGGCTTTTCAATAGCCTTTTCACCCCGCGCCGCTTATGTTATAATAAGTTTCACGTATTTGGCAGTACGGGGGGAGACCTATGCTTAGACTGATAACAGGCCGCGCGGGCGCGGGCAAGACCGCGCTCATCATGGACGAGATACGCGCCGCCGCCCTCGCCGGGCAGGGGGAGCGGCTGCTCGTCGTGCCCGAGCAGTACAGCCACGAGGCCGAGCGCGAGCTCGCGCGCGTGGCCGGGCCGCGCCTGGCGCTCTATGCCGAGGTGCTCTCCTTTACCGGCCTCGCCCGGCGCGTGGCGGCGGAGCTGGGGCCGCGCGAGGGCCGGCGGCTGGACCCCGGCGGGCGGCTTTTGTGCATGGCCCTGGCGGTGGAGGGCTGCGCCGGCGCGCTGCGCTTCTACGGCGGTGCGCGGCGCTCGCCGGAGCAGCAGCTGCAGCTGCTGGGCGCGCTGGACGAGCTGCGCGCGGCGGCGCTGACGCCGGAGGCCCTCTCCGCCGCCGCGCAGGACGCCGACGGGGCGCTGGGCGGCAAGCTCGCCGACCTCGCGCTGCTGATGGAGGCCTTTGAGTCCGCCGCCGGCGGCGCGCGCAGCGACCCCTCCGCCCAGCTCACGCAGCTGCTGGAGGACCTGCCGCGCAGCTCGCTGGCCCGCGCGGGGCACATATACATAGACGGCTTTACGGACTTCACGCGCGTGGAGGAGCGCATCGTGGAGTCGCTGCTGCCGCGCGGGGCGGACGTCACCGTCTGCCTCACGCTGGACT